>QNFD01000034.1 GCA_003645435.1 Gammaproteobacteria bacterium
CATAATAGTCGTTAACAATGCGGGTGATCGGTAAAGCCGCGCCATTTTTTTCACTTTCCTCTAAACATATTCCCAGGTCCTTGCGCATCCAGTCGACCGCAAAACCGAAATCGAATTCATCCTTGAGCATGGTGTAACCGCGGTTTTCCATTTGCCAGGAACCCGCCGCGCCTTTTGAAATGACGTCGACAACCTTAGCACCATCGAGTCCGGAGCGCTGGGCAAAATCGAGCCCTTCGGACAAACCCTGCACCAGGCCGGCGATACAGATCTGGTTTACCATCTTGGTTAATTGCCCGGCCCCGGCAGAGCCGAGTAGTTCAACCGCACGGGCATAACTGAGAATCACCGGTTTAGCGGTATCAAAAGCTGCTTGCTCGCCGCCGGCCATGACCGTTAACACGCCGTTTTCGGCGCCGGCCTGGCCGCCCGATACCGGTGCGTCGAGAAAAGGGACCTGCGATTTCTGTGAAATCTCACGCGCCACGTTAGCCGAAGCGGTAGTGTGATCGACCAGGATGGCCCCATCAGCAATACCAGCCAGCACACCATCTTCACCATATACCACCGAACGCAGGTCATCATCGTTACCAACGCAAATAAAGACGAAATCTGCACCCTCGGCGGCTTCTCTCGGCGTTCCTGCCCAGCTACCCTCGTAATCCTTGCACCACTGTTCGGCTTTGGCCCTGGTTCGATTATAAACCGTCGTCGCATATCCTGCATTGGCCAGATGCCCGGCCATCGGATAACCCATAACACCCAGCCCGATAAAGGCGACTTTTTCTTTACTCATTTGTATACCTGTATAGATAAATGTTGGCGAATTTTAACACTAGCGAAACCGCGATTCCTGATTATATTAGCCTCTCAGGCCGACTGTAATTTTGCATAATTGGCCATCAACCATTTGCTGCCGGCGTTTTCAAAATTAACCTGCACCCGCGATTGCGCACCCTGGCCCTCCAGGTTTAATATAATTCCACTGCCAAAGCTTGCATGGCTTACACGCTGCCCGACAAACAGGCCGGTATCAGCCTCGGTTTTACTATGCCCGATTTTTGCCGGGGCCTGGTAAACGGGTCGGCTGAACTGTGCTTTTGGTCTGATTTCCTGCAAACACTCGGCCGGAATTTCACGAATAAACCGCGATAAAATATTATAGTTTTCATTACCGTACAGTCGACGTACCTCGGCACTGGTCACTATCAGTTGTTCCCGCGCACGCGTAATACCGACATAACAAAGACGACGCTCCTCCTCCATTCGCCCCGGCTCCTGGCTGGAACGCTGGTGCGGAAATAATCCTTCTTCCATGCCAACCAGAAATACCAGTGGAAACTCGAGTCCCTTTACCGAATGCATGGTCATCAGCTGCACACAGTCTTCCCATTCATCGGCCTGACCTTCACCAGCTTCGAGCGCGGCATGTGCCAGAAATGCATCGAGCGTGCTCATGTTTTCATCTTCTATTTCGACGTCTATGGCGAATCCCTTACCCGCGCCAGTCAGTTCCTGCAAGTTTTCAAGACGTGATTGTCCTTTTTCCGACTGGTCTTTGCTGAAATGGACCTTAAGCCCGCTTTGCTCGATGCACAGGGTGATTTGTTCCGCCAGGCTCAGCAAATCCATGCCGTTTTGCATGCGCCGAATCAGATCGATATAAGTCTGTAGTGCGGTGTTTGCACGCGGGGTCATCTGCCCAGATTCGAGCAATGATCGGGCCGCGTCCCATAATGATTGTGAATGCTGCCTGGCCTGGTCGCGGATCAGGTCCAGGGTTTTTTGGCCAATACCGCGCGGGGGGTGATTGACGGTTCTGTCAAAGGCGTGATCCGCGGCCGGATTGGCGAGCATGCGTAGATAGGCCAGCGCATCTTTGATTTCAGCGCGTTCGAAGAAGCGTAAACCACCGTAGACGCGATAGGGTATGCCGCGAGTTACGAGCGCTTCTTCGAACTGGCGAGACTGGGCATTGGAGCGGTATAAAACTGCCAGATCACGACGATTTCGACCCTGGTCAACCCAGCTTTGAATTCGATCGACGACAAAACGCGCCTCGTCTTTTTCATTATAGGCCGAGTAATAAATGATTGGTTCACCCTCTTCACTCTGGGTCCACAACTCCTTACCCATACGGCCGCTGTTATTCTCAATGAGCGCGTTTGCCGCCTTTAAAATAGTTCCTGTCGAGCGATAGTTTTGTTCGAGACGAATTATTTGCGTGCCGCCAAAATCTTTTTCGAAATCGTGTATGTTTTCGATGCGTGCGCCGCGCCAGCCATAAATCGACTGATCGTCGTCACCGACCACAAATACCGGCGTTTGCTTACCGGCCATCATACGTATCCATGCATACTGTATCGCATTCGTATCCTGGAACTCATCTACCAGAATGTACTGAAAGCGGCGCTGGTAATGCCCGCGTATATCATCGTTATCGCGGATCAATTCCAGCGCACGCAGCAACAGCTCGGCGAAGTCGACAACCCCGGCGCGCTGGCAAAGTTCTTCGTAGAGCCGGTAAATAGCGAGCCTTTGCTGCTCTTCAGGATCATGCCCAGGGTCAATATGCGCCGGGCGCAGACCCTCATCTTTTTTATGATTGATATACCACTGGGCCTGTTTCGGCGGCCACAGAGTATCATTGAGATCGAGTTGTTTGACTACTCGTTTGACCAGGCGCAACTGGTCGTCACTGTCCAGTATCTGGAAGGTCTGAGGCAGGTTGGCCGCCTCCCAGTGGGCACGCAACATTCGATGTGCAAGCCCGTGAAAGGTTCCAACCCACATCGCGCCCGCTGAAATACCCAGCAGATCTTCGACACGCGCGCGCATTTCGCTCGCGGCCTTATTCGTAAATGTAACCGCGAGCACACTAAACGGTGATAATCCATTTACCTCGCAAACCCAGGCGATGCGTTGCGTCAGAACCCGGGTCTTGCCGCTGCCGGCGCCGGCCAGTACCAGCAAGTGTCCCGGTTCCGCACTGACCGCCTCGCGTTGACGGGGATTGAGGTCGTCTAGCAGGTGAGAAACATCCATCGAAGCAACTGTTGATTAATCGAGGCGCGATTGTATCAGGAAATTAATGCCGAATGATCCTCGAGCGCAGGGAAATCGCCCTGATGAAAAAATTTCTCTCGCAGAGGCGCAGAACTTGATCTGACATATAGAATTAAAATAAAAATCGTCATGCCGGCGCAGGCCGGTATCCATTGTGAATAATTGCTGAAGGTAATATTGGTACCACGATAGGCCTATCAATCAACGGCTTATTTAATTTCATAAATTCGTTTCAATGGATACCGGCCTGCGCCGGCATGACGGATAATTTGATTTACCCTTTTTACCCCTGCGTACTCCGCGCCTCTGCAATAGCATAAGTAGGCAGATAAACGGTAATCCTGCACTGATTACCACTTGTCACGGGCTTTGCTGTCACTATCCTTTGCCGCGACCCAGTGGGCGCCTTTCTCGCTGGTTTCCTTCTTCCAGAAAGGCGCATCTGTTTTCAGATAGTCCATGATAAATTCGCAGGCGGCAAAGGCCTCCCGGCGATGTGCCGATAGCACGCTAACCATTACTATCTGATCAGCCGGTTTTAAATCACCAACGCGATGAATAATCGCGCAGTCGAGAATCTCCCAGCGCTGCCGGGCGGTCTCGATAATACTGGTCAGCGACTTTTCGGTCATACCCGGATAGTGTTCCAGCGTCATTTGTTGCAATCGGTTTTGCGGTAAGTCACGCACCAGTCCGATAAAACTGGTGATGGCACCAACGTCAGAACGTCCGGCACACAATTCTCGATTCACCTCGGCCAGGTCGAAATCCTGTTGTTGTACTTTAACAATCATTGAAGGAGTACCGCTATTCGAGCCACTGCGCAAAGGAAATATAGTCGACGTATTCGCCTGCCTTCAGAGTCCGGCCCTCGGCGATTTCGACCAGGCCCTCGGCCCAGACTGTCGAACTGAGTACGCCCGAATCCTGGTTTGGATAAATACGCGCCACGGTTTGCCCATCCTGGCTAGTTTCCAGGAGCGCCCGTAAAAATTCACGCCGACTATCAGGTTTTGGCCAGTCGAAGTCGGCAATAACCGGGGTTGCCCGCGGCTGGTGCCATACCCTGCCCTGCAGAATTTTGATTAGCGGACAGACAAACAGGCAAAAGGTGACAAACACAGATACCGGGTTACCCGGCAGGCCAATGAACGGGGTTTGCCTGATTTGACCAAAAGCCAGCGGTTTACCCGGTTTGATAGCCAGGCGCCACATATGCAACTCGCCGAGCGCTTCGATGGCGACACGAACGTAATCTTCTTCACCAACCGACACCCCACCGCAGGTAACCACCAGGTCAGCCTCGCTGGTTGCTTTTAACATCGCGGCTTTGGTTTCCTCTAAAGTATCGCCGACCAGGCCAAGGTCAATAATTTCAGCACCGAGGGCCCGCAATAAACCAGACATTGTATAACGATTGGAATCGTAAATTTTACCCGGCCCCAGGTCCTGCCCGGGCTCGACCAGTTCGTCACCGGTGAGAAAAATACCAACCTTCAGCTTTTCGAATACCGGCAGCGATTCGAGTCCGACCGATGCCGCGAGGCCGATATCCTGCGCTCGCAGTCGACAGCCCTGCTTCAGGATCGTATCTCCGCTGCGAATGTCGTTACCGGCGGGACGCACGTTCTCACCGCTCGCGGGCCTGTAATCGAAACGAATCGCATTGTCATCCAGCTGCACCCGCTCCTGCATGATGACCGCGTCGGCGCCGGCCGGGACTGGTGCGCCGGTAAATATTCTTGCCGCGGTTCCCGGTTGCAGCGGCCCTGCCTCTTCACCGGCTGCGATGCGTTGTGATACTGGTAACAGGCTCTCACCCGATGTTGCCAGGTCCGAGGTATTCAGGGCATAACCATCCATCGCTGAATTATCGCTGTTCGGCACATTGATACCGGCGCACTGGGGCTCGGCCAGTACATCACCGAAAGTTTGTAACAGGGGCTTAACCACTGTTGCCTGTGCGGGCGACAGCTTGTCGATGAGCTGGCGTAATGCTTCATCGTAGGGAATTAACGGTTCCAGGCCAGACTGATTCATATCGACAAACCGGTGCAAACAAACATCTTCTCAAACCAACTGTTCAACAAAAAATAGCGCTTATTGTAACCGTTTTTGGCGCGCTCAAAAAACCTGTTTGGCATTCCGGGTGATTACTATTCCTCACCAGGCCGATAATAATTTGTCAGCCTGCCGATTCCCTCGATATCCACGCTAACGGTTGTGTCCGGCTTCATCGTCTTAACACCCAGCGAGGTGCCGCATGCAATCACATCACCGGGGTAAAGCGTCATGTCGCCCGAAATCAGACTAACCAGATCGAGTGGTGAAAAAATCATGTCCGAGACCGGGTAGTTCTGGCGTTCTTCACCGTTTACCAGAGTTCTAATTACGAGTGAATCCGGATTTTCCAGTTCCGCGATACAGGGACCAATCACGCCAAAGCCATCGAAGCTCTTCGCCCGCGTCCACTGCGGGAAGGCCTCGTACTTGAACAGGAGATGAATAGCGGTGACATCATTAATACAGGTGTAGCCAAGCACATAGTCAGCAATCTCGTTGCGGGCCACTGACTTGCAGGTCTTGCCGATCACAACACCCAGCTCGCCTTCGTAGATGAGGCGACCATCGTAGCCCTGTGGATGCAGAATTTCATCACCCTCTCCACTCACGCAACTGGAAGGCTTGATGAAATAAAACGGGAATTCCGGTAACTCGAGATCCTGGGCCGCCGCGAGCTCGTGGAAGTTGTTCCACATGGCAACAATCTTGCTGGGTTCACAGGGTGATAGTAATTTTACATCTTCGAGCGCCAGGATTTCTCCATTGGGTTGCGGATCATCGAACATGTCACCCTTGTGGCAATGTACCCGGTCGGTTTCAAGCAGGCCAAATCCCTGTTGTCCGTCGTATTCGTAACGCACCCATTTTTTTGTCATTATTATCGCTCCCGCGTCAATTCGTTATATCGGCCCGTCGGACCGCTTCATCCCACCTCGGTGTAACTCTTTTTATCTCCGATCCAGTTTTGCATTAAGGCGTCTCGCATATCGGTAAACTCGGCCTGCTGCATTAGCTGGGCAAGCTTACCAACCTCTGGAAACCAGCGTGCATCGTGTAGTAGATCGGCTATTTTGAAGCTTGCCTCGCCGGTCTGCCGCGTTCCCAGTACTTCACCGGCGCCGCGCATTTCCAGATCCTTTTCCGCAATGATAAAGCCGTCCTGGTGGTTACGAATTATATCCAGACGCTGGGCAGCCTGGTTGGATAATTTATCTTTCACCAATAGAATACAAAAGCTCTGCTTCGCACCGCGACCAACCCGGCCTCGCAACTGGTGAATCTGCGACAACCCCAGTCGTTCTGGATTTTCAATGATCATGATACTCGCGTTCGGTACATCAACGCCTACCTCGATCACGGTTGTCGCCACCAGAATATCGATAGCGCCTTGTTTAAAACTCTGGACCAGCTTTTCTTTTTCAGCTGTTTTCATGCGGCCATGTACCAGGCCGATCGATAATTGTGGTAGCTGTTGCTGCAGAGATTCATACGTCTGTTCCGCAGCCTCGGCCTGTAAGGCCTCCGATTCTTCGATGAGTGTACAAACCCAGTAAACCTGGCCACCGTCGGCGCAGGCTGCTGCCACCCGTTCGATTAAATTGGCGCGCTTGTGTTCCGAAACCACCGAGGTGGTTACCAGCTTACGCCCGGGTGGCATCTCGTCAATTTGTGAGTAGTCGAGGTCCGCATAAATCGACATGGCCATGGTTCGCGGGATTGGTGTCGCGGTCATGATCAACTGATGCGGCATTTCGTGGCTAGTGGTTTTTTTCTGCAGGGCCAGGCGTTGATCGACGCCAAAGCGATGCTGTTCATCAATAATGATAAAACCCAGCGCCTTAAATACGACACTGGCCTGGAACAAGGCATGGGTGCCAATCACGATGTTAGCCTCGCCCGAGGCGATCAGGCTCAGCTTGCCTTCTCTTTTTTTACCCTTGTCGGCACCCATCAAACTGACTACCTGTAACCCAAGCGGTGATAGCCACTCGATGAAGTTTTGAAAATGCTGTTCGGCAAGTATCTCAGTCGGCGCCATCAACGCACATTGAAAACCCGATTCGATCACGGGCAAGCAGGCCAGCGCGGCGACTATGGTTTTGCCGCAGCCAACATCACCCTGTAACAGTCGGATCATCGGCTTGCCGCGATTAAAATCCTGCAGTAGCTCCTTTACCACGCGCTGTTGGGCACCAGTCAATTGGAAAGGCAGGCTATCAACCAGTTTTCCGCATAGCTCGCCGCCGGTATTAATCTTCGGATTATCGAGCACCCTGATTTTTGCCCGGCGTTCGAGCAAAGCGAGTCGATGCGCGGTAAGTTCTTCCACGATAAAACGATACTGGGCCGGGTGTTGACGTTGCGCAATCAAATCGGTATCGCGCTGTTGCTGCGGGCTATGCAGATGCAACATCGCAGATTTAAAATCGGGGAACCCATGTTGATCGAGCCAGGCGCGTGGCAGGGTTTCAGCAATTTCGTTTACTTTTAAATTGTCGACGGCCTGGCGGACTATTTTACCAATCGAGAGCTGATGCAGTCCTTCGGTGGTTGGATACACCGGGGTCAGATTTTGGGTTAGTGCGGGCGGGTTATCTATATCGATGACTTCGAGTTCGGGGTGAACCATTTCCAGTTCTCCCTGCGCCATACGTACCTCACCGTAGCAGCGCAACCAGTTGCCTTTTTCCAGCATTTGCTGCTGACGGGCACTAAAGTAAAACAGCCGTATCGTCAGCACCGCGGAGTGATCGCCGAGTTTTGCCACCAGCACCCGGCGTGATCGCCCCTGGCGTCGAAAACTCGTCGCCGCCTGTAGTACCTCGGCCTGAACCAGGCTTCTTTTACCCGCTTGCAGCGCTCCGATCGCCGTTACTACAGTACGGTCTTCGTAACGCAAGGGTAAATGAAACAGTAGATCTCGCTGGGTTTGTATGCCGAGCTTTTGCAGCTTTTCCGCAACCCTGGGTCCGACCCCTTTCAGGTATCGTACCCCCTGCGCGGACCAGTCTTCCATAACGTCTGGCTCAGGCTGGTTATTCCAGAACTAGTACGGCATCCATTTCGACCTCGACAGCTTTCGGCAAGGCCGATACCTCAATTGCCGCCCGGGCCGGATAAGGTTCGCTGAAATAACGTGCCATGATCTCATTCACGGTGGGAAAACAGCTCAGGTCGGTAAGAAATATGGTCAGCTTTACGACATCTTTCAAACTGCCGCCAGATGCATCCGCTACCGCGCTGAGGTTATCGAAAACACGGGTGATCTGTGCTTCCGTGCCGCCGGCAACAACTTCCATGGACGCCGGATCAAGTGGGATCTGGCCGGAAATGTATACCGTGTTATCGACCTTGACGGCCTGCGAATAGGTACCTATCGCCTGCGGCGCTTTATCAGTTTGAATAATTGTTCTTGCCATCACAAGCCTCTCTTGAATTGAATGAATTCGAATACAAAAAAGCTGATTATGCGGCAAAACCGGCGCTTAACGCCATTGATTTTGAGAGAATACGGAAATTCATTCCACCTTATTACTTGCGCCAGATGCGATTGACAACCTGCAGGCTGCGCAATTTTTTCATGATTCTTGCAAGGTGAATTCTATCTTTCACCGTAACCACGAATTCGATGGTCGATATACGACCGTCTTTTTCAGTTAAATGCACGTGTTCGATATTGGATGAGGTATTGGCGATAGTGGTCGCCAGGTTGGCCAGTACCCCGCGTTGATTGGCGACCTGAACCCGCAAGAAAGCGAGATACTCGCCTTCGACATGTTCTGACCACTGCACCGCCAACTGCCGGTTTTCGCTGCTGGTTTCGGTAATATTGGGACAGTTTTGCTGATGTACGACGATACCCTTGCCCGATGACATGAAACCAACAATCGCATCGCCGGGTACCGGTCGACAACACTTGGCAAAGGAAACCACCATTCCCTCGGTACCCTTAATTGCCAGCGGCTTACCGGTATAATCGAATTCGGTAACGTCATCGGAAATATCGTACATGGCCTTCGCCACCAGGCTGGAATTTCGATTTCCAAGACCGATTTCGGCGAGCAGTTCCTGTGGGTCGCTCATACGGTACTGTTCCAGCACTTTCGAAAACTTTACCGAGGTTATGGCCTCGTCCCTGCCAACGAGGTTGCTCACCGACTGTTGTAATAATCGTTGCCCGAGGGTGATCGCTTCTGCTTTTTGCAATGATTTGAGGAAATGGCGGATATTGGTGCGCGCCTTCGCGGTAATCACAAAATCGAGCCAACTGGGATGCGGTCGGCTCGCATCGGAGCTGATAATTTCGATGGTCTGGCCATTATATAGCGGGTTGCTGAGTGGAGACATGCGGTTATCGATTCGCGCCGCGACGCAGGTATTGCCTACATCAGTGTGTACCGCGTAGGCAAAATCTACCACGGTAGAACCGCGCGGCAGTTTCTTGATATCTCCCTTGGGCGTGAAAACATAAATCTCGTCCGGAAACAGATCTACTTTTACACTCTCGAGGAATTCCTGCGAACTGCCTGATTTTTGCTGCATTTCAAGCAGGCTCTTTAACCATTCGAGGGCACGCGTCTGCGCCGTGATCGAACTGTTTTCACCATCCTTGTAAAACCAGTGGGCAGCAATACCCGATTCGGCAAAACGATCCATCTCCTCGGTTCGTATCTGTACTTCGATGGCAACCCCATGCGGGCCAAACAGGCTGCTATGTAAAGATTGATAACCATTGGTTTTCGGAATCGCCAGGTAATCCTTGAACTTGCCCGGCAGGGGTTTGTAGAGGTTGTGCATCAGGCCCAGCACGCGGTAACAGTCATCGACCGATTCGGTCGTGATGCGTACGCCAAAAACGTCAGTGAGTGACTTGAAACTGACTTTTTTCTCCTTCATCTTGCGGTAAATACTGTGAATATTCTTTTGCCGGTATTTTACCGTCGCATTGATATTCGCCTCCTTCAGTCGATTTTGAATTGCGGCCTCAATCGTATTGAATATTTCCTTACGGTAACCGACCACCTCCTTACAGGCGCTTTCAAGCGCACGGTAACGCATTGGATAGGCACTTTTTATCGACAGGTCGAGCAGCTCGTGACGCATCTTGAAAATGCCGAGACGGTTCGCAATCGGTGCGTAGATATCCATGGTTTCACGCGCAATTCGTCTACGTTTGTCGGGCGGCATGGCGTCGAGAGTACGCATATTATGCAGGCGGTCGGCAAGCTTGATAATAATGACACGAATATCCTTCGCCATCGCCAGCATCATTTTGCGGAAATTTTCCGCCTGCGCCTCGGCCCTGCTACGGAAATCGATTTTCGTCAACTTGCTGACACCATCGACCAGATCGGCAACCTCTTCACCAAATTCATCGATCAGGTGTTCTTTGAGGGTGGGCGTATCTTCGATCACATCGTGTAAAATGGCGGCGATGATGGTGTTGGCATCCATGCGCATTTCACTGAGGATTAAGGCGACCTCGACCGGATGGCTGATATAGGGTTCGCCGGAAACGCGGCTCTGGCCTTCGTGCGCGCGCGCGCCAAGTTGATAGGCGCGATAAATTTCCTCGACCTGGTGGGGTTCCAGGTAAGTTCCCAGTTCTGCGCAAAGTTCACCAATTCGAGTACTATCGTCGCTGGCCGCCTGCCCGTCGGCGACGACTTCGAAAAGGTTAGCGTTTTCCGCCCGTGACACCATCACATGAATACCTGAGGCCCTTCGATTAAATATTAACCGATGGTTATATCATATCTGACTAATATAGTTTAGGTTTGCGCAAAGGCGCAGCTTTCGCTAATGCGAAAGTCGGGGGACAAAGGAGGGGGTTTGCTTAGAAAAAACCGATTATTCGGTGATTTCGTTGTTTAGGCTGGCCTGGGCGATCTCACGAACCAGTTGATCGTCGTTGGTAATACGTTCAAGTTCACGCTGCTGTTCCATCTCATCCATGGTATTGATAGATACCAGGTTTTCCGCAATTTCTCGTAACGCGATTACAGTTGGCTTATCGTTTTCGGCGGGTACCAGGGGGTCGGCGCCCTGTGCAATTTGTCTCGCACGACGCGCGGCCAGCAATACCAGGTCAAAGCGGTTATCGACGTGTTCGAGACAATCTTCAACAGTAATACGGGCCATGTTTTAGCTCCAGGGTGCACTATACAAAAAAGGGGCGTTATTCTAGCCAAATCTCGGCTAAATCGGAAGGATTCTGTTAAAAAATCCTGGTAAATTATTAAAACACTCGAAAATAATTAATTTTCTATTAAAATCAATGATTTGAAAATATCAATTTTAATCGGCAGGTGTTTTGTCGCAGATATTTTCAGCCTGATAGCTGAATTTAGTCTATTTCCTCGGGAATTGAGTCAAATAAGTCTTTATATTTCGCTTTTTGGCGACTTAAAGTCAGGCATTGCGCATGAATAATGCTTTCAAGATCTTGTAAAGCCCGCTCAAAATCCACGTTGACCACGATAAATTCAGCGTCACCGTAGTGTGACATTTCACGATCCGCCTGCATCATCCGACTCTCGATAGTTTTTCGGTCGTCAGTGGCGCGGTCGATCAAGCGCTGTTCTAATGCTTCGCGGGATGGCGGCAGAATGTAAATGCATACGGTATCCGGCATCTTTTGCTTTACCTGTCGCGCTCCTTGCCAGTCGATTTCCAGGATCACATGCTTACCACTGTCGAGAAATGCTTCCACCGATGCGCGCGCGGTACCATAACTCTTATCAAATACATGTGCGTGCTCAAGAAACCGGTCATCAGTCATCATTTGCTGGAATTCGTCTTCCGAAACAAAGTGATAATCGACACCATCGGCTTCACCTGATCTTATCTCCCGGGTTGTATGCGAGATGCTCACTCCAATCGAGCTTTGTTTTCGCTCTGTCAAAGCCCTTACGAGGCTGGTTTTACCAGCACCAGACGGCGCGGAAATGGTAAACAGGCAGGCGTTATTCATTCAGGTTTCCTTTAAATTAATGATATGAAATCAAATACTATTCTTCGGCTATTGTAATGACAGTTCGCGTTCAGACCAATACACTTGTCCTACTAATTTTTTAACATATCCCATGCTGAGTCAGAATTACCTCAACCGGTTCGAAGGTCTTACCCGGGTTTACGGTTTCACCGCCCTCGAACGACTACATCGGGCTCATTTCTGTATTGTCGGCATTGGTGGTGTTGGCTCCTGGGCCGCAGAAGCCGCTGCACGTTCCGGCATTGGTAATATCAGCCTGATCGACCACGACGATATCAGTATCAGCAATACCAATCGTCAAGTTCACACCCTCGACAATACCATTGGTGAAAGTAAGGTCGAAGTGCTCCGAAGTCGCATTATGCAGATTAATCCAGAGTGTAACTGTATCGCAATCGACGACCTGGTAACGCGTGCCAGTATTGGCAAGTTTGATTTTGCCCAGTATGACTACGTCATCGATGCGATCGATCATGTTCAGCACAAGGTATCGCTAGTGCACCATTGCAGACGCAACAAGATACGAATTGTTTCCACTGGCGGTGCTGGCGGATTAACCGATCCGAGCAAAATTGAAGTGGCGGACCTGACCCAGACCTTTAACGACCCATTGTTAGCTAAAATGCGTGCCAATTTACGCCAGCAAATTGGATATAGTCGCAACCCAAAACGCCGTTTTGCGATCGATTGCGTATTTTCCACCCAGCAGGCGCTTTACCCGGCTGAGAATGGCAGCGTTAGTTATGCCAAACCAGTCCAGGATGAGAGAACCACGCTCGATTGTGCGAGCGGAATAGGATCCTTTGTCGGCGTCACCGCCTGCTTCGGATTTACCGCGATTTCACACGCGATTAGCAAATACCTGCGCG
>QNFD01000035.1 GCA_003645435.1 Gammaproteobacteria bacterium
ATCACAGTCCTCATCACGGCCAAATTCAATCTGTTTTTTATCGATTGGTAATTTAATACCGGTACCGCTATTTGTAACCTGTATCAGGAGAGCCATGATAATCGCCTAAAGCAGAAATTAAGGAATCTAGAAATATAACCGCAAGACAACAACAGATCGATCTACAGGTATATTCAAGGAGTATAGCAGTACAAATTGTGTCAGGCTTCGCTTCGCAACCGATTGACAAGATCGATGAGTCGATCCAGATCGGTATTGCCATCTGCCTTAAAGGTATCATCACTTCCCAGCAGAGTGAAACCATACTGCTTCAGCCTGCCATTTGTAGTTTCGTACTCTATCACCATGGCGCTCGCGGACTTTGTAACTGATTTGATGGAGGCAATGTCGATCTCAATCTTATCAACAGCATCTTTGGCGGAGATATGGTCCTGGTAAAGGGTAAACACAAAACTTCCGTATCCGCCTTCGTAATGCGCCAGCGCACCTTCAGGACGATTTCTTCTGTTACCTAAAAAGCCGGTATTACGTTTATCCAGGCCGAGCTTTGCCGCGCGGTCTTTATTACATTGTTCCATTCGATATGATTCTTCGGGCGTCGCTTCAGGAAAGTCCGCCATAAACCTGTCCATTGGTATGCATTCACCTGCTTCAGGTTTAACCATGGCAGTAGGCGCTCGCGGCATAGCGCGTGCAAGATTAGGGTTATCGTCTTTGATCAGGATTTTACCAAATACTAAAATGAGGAAGACGACAGCAATCGCAGTAACTCTATACATGCTAAATTAACCTCGTTACAAGTTGCTTTTTAACTGTAGCCCAACGTGGAGCAAATATATCGTGAATATTCAGTACCAGTGCCTGGGAATAGAATGCTTAATTTTCCTGATTTGATCTTGCATCAAACCTATCACAGTAATTAAACTGGGTAGACAGCAACTACTCAACAGATAATTAATCAGGGGCAAGTCATGATATTTAAAATATTCTCAAAACTAGTTTCGGTAGCGCCTGGACCACTCAGGCTGATACTTGTATTCACTCTTGTCGGCTTTACTCAATTCACAGCCGCAGACGAGAATTCACCTTATTTCTCAATTAAGCGCTTAACGATGGAAACCGCCAATGCAGTCGCACTGGCCGCAGTACTCGATTGTCGCGCACAAGGTGTTCAGGCAACCGCGACGGTGGTAGACAAAAATGGGATTGTTCAGGCCGTAGTACGCGACACACTCGCACCTCCGGTATCCTTAACCGTGTCACGCCAAAAAGCCTATACTGCTGCGAATTTTAGCGTTGCAACGTCCGAACTCCAACGCCAGGCAAACTCGGCCCTGGCAAACCTACCGGGATTGATGATGGGTGCAGGCGGGGTACTTATTGAAGCTGGCGGAACCATTTATGGTGCTGTCGGCGTAAGCGGCGCACCATCCGGTGAAACCGACGAGGCGTGTGCCAACGCCGGCGTGGCTGCGGTAATCGATGATTTAGAAATGGCGGATTAAAAGTGGATTGATTCAAGATAGCCGAAAAATTCCCAGCAATGCCCTTGCCATCGTTGTGATTGTAATGGCAAAGCCTTACATTACACTGTACTGAATTCGAATTGACTGGCATCAGACCTCTATGACCGACAGTTACCAACTGGTCGAAACCATGCTGCAGCAACCGATGAACAATGGCGATGTTGTCTGCAATCTGTGTCTGTGGCGCTGTCGCTTGCGTCATGGCCAGCGCGGATTTTGCCAGGCGCATGTGAACCGTAATGGAACCCTGTATAACCTGTCTTACGGCATTATTTCGGCGATTGAGGTCGAGTCGATCCGCAACAAGCCCGTGTATCACTTCCGACCCGACAGCAAGGTCATGTCGGTCGGCAGTTATGGCTGTAACTTTCGCTGCAAGGGTTGTCATAACCTGGATATTTCCTGGGGCGTCGAGGCACTCGACAAGCTCGCCAGGGGAGAGTCTACCGACGCCTGGGTAACTCCGGAACAGCTTGTTGAGACCGCGCTCAAGCACGAGGTCGGCGGTATTGCTTTCACCTATTCTGAACCGGCGGTATGGTTGGAATATGTGCTCGACGTGTCAAAACTGGCACGCGAGGCCGGGCTGTTTACGGTCTATGTTTCTAACAGTTTTGTTACTGATGAGGCGCTTGAGCTGATGGCGCCTTATATCGATGTACTGTGTTCGGATATCAAGAGTCTATCGACGGAATTTTATAAAGATATTTGCCCGGTTAGCACGATTGACCAGGTATTGGGGTCGATTAAGAAGGCGCATGATCTGGGGATACATGTGGAAACCAGAACTAACGTGATTCCGGGTAAGAATGACGACCCGCAGGAACTGCGTGGAATTGCGGAATGGATTCGAGACAACCTGGGATGTGATAGTCCCTGGCATGTGACAAAGTTTTTTCCGGCTTACCAGTTGTCGCATCTGCCGGCTACGCCGAATGAGATTATCGATCTGGCCGCCGAGACCGGGCGTGAGGTTGGGCTTAAACATGTTTATGGTCATACCGATATTAGTTGTGACTGTGCGACTGAGAATATGCCGGTAGCTGCCTGGCTGGAAATGGATGCCGGGGATTTAAACGAGGTTAATAAATGTGCCGCCAGTTGCTGTGGCGATGAGGGGATTTTAGTAAAGAAGTTTGAGAAGGAAGCTGGTTTGTTGAATGGGGTTTCCTGATCGTTTGGCAATATTTGTTCACTGGATACCGGCTTTCGCCGGTATGACGGAGTTTAATTCGTCATGCCGGCGCAGGCCGGTATCCATTACAGTACTAACTTGATCTAGATTAGTGATTTTGATTGTGACTCCCCAAAGCTCCTTCTCCCCGTGGGGGAGAGGGAGAAAAACTGGGTATCTGTTTTACTTGAGAGTAATTTGCGCACTGGGGTTGGTAGGCCGTATTTGGATAGCTCTGCTGTGGCTACGAAGGCGATATTTTCCTCATCTGCTACCTTGTGCGGTAGCTCGTCCAATTCAATCACGGCAAGCGAGATATCGAGGCTGAAGTGGGTGAACTGGTGTTTCAACACGTTGGTATTAATCGTATTGGGTGCTTTTTCACTCGCCAGGTTGTGGGTCTGCCATTCCGCAATTCCATCGCTGTCGACTACCTCGGGTAGCGACCATAAACCGCCCCAGATTCCTGTTGGCGGGCGACGATAGAGCAGAATGCGATCCTGGTAACGATGTAACAGCATCAGGGTTTGTTTTTGCGGTTTGGGTTTCGCTGGTTTTTTCTCTGGATAGCTCGCCTGCGTGCCTTGTTGGTAACTCATGCAATATTGGTCCACTGGGCAGGCTTCACATTTTGGTTTGGTTTTTAAACAAACCGTGGCGCCCAGGTCCATCATTGCCTGGTTGTACTCGGCGGTGCTTTGCGCGGGGGTTAATTGGTCGGCGATTTGCCAGAGCCGCTTCATGGTTACAGTTTGGCCGTACCAGCCGCTGACCTGGAAATTGCGTGCCAGCACGCGCTTCACGTTACCATCCAGAATCGGCCATGACTGGCCGCAGGCAAAGGTTAATATGGCGCCGGCTGTCGAACGGCCAATCCCGGGTAAGGCCATCACCTGGTCCAGTTCCTGCGGGAATTGTCCCTGGTAGTCATCGCGCATGATTTGCGCGGCCCGATGCAGATTTCGGGCGCGGGCGTAGTAGCCGAGTCCCTGCCAGTATTGCAATACCTCGTCTATGGTGGCATCGGCGAGTGACTGGATATCCGGGAAGACTTCGATGAAACGCAGGTAATAGGGAATCACCGTCGTTACCTGGGTTTGCTGCAACATGATTTCAGACAGCCAGACCCGGTAAGTGGTTTTATCGATTTGCCAGGGTAGCGTATGGCGCCCATGAATCTGAAACCAGTCGAGAAGCGATTTCGCGTATCGCGTCGATAGCTGTCCCGGGTCAGAGTGCATGCTCGCTATTCTTACTTATCCAGCGGCCCTAGAACAGGTTTTTAAGTTTGTCTTTAAGCTTGTCTTTAAGATCTTGTTCCGCCGCTTTTTGCTCGGCTTCCAGCTTTTCCTGCAGTTTTTCCTTTTCGCGTTGCCTGGAAGCTTTAAGTTTGGCTTTTTCGGCGTCTATCTGCCGTTGCAGCTCGGCCTTTTGTTTTTCAACCTCCGCCTTCAGTTTGGCTTTTTCCCGATCACCCAGTTCTTTCGCCCTGGCCTTGAGCATTTCATCCAGCTGCACGTCGATTTCTGGGTTCTCAAACGGGCCGACAATTCGTACCGGAATCAACAGGCCACTGAGCTCATCGGCTTCGTCTCCCTGCTGCCCGGCAACGGTTCCAACCAGCTTTACATCGACTCGATAGTCGATCGTATTGTCGTTGATATTGGCAATACCCTCGCCGCCGACGCGCAGCAACGGCGCCAGCAATTTGAGATCATTGCTGCTGAAAATACCTTTCCTGATTTTACCGCTCATCGTCAGTGAAGAAAAATCAGTTTGTAGCGGCTGCTCCGATGGTTCGGGTTGATTACTCAGTTTTGCCTTGACCCGGTCGATAGAATAACGCAGGTTAAAACCTTTTAGGGCGCCATCCTTGAACGCAATATCCATGCTGCCGTTGCTATTTTTCTTCAAGGCGCTGAGCCACTCTCCCTCGGTGGTCAGGCTG
This sequence comes from Gammaproteobacteria bacterium, assembly GCA_003645435.1. The sequence continues at coordinate 4,649 of QNFD01000035.1, forward strand.
ACATTGGCAGCCATCTCGCCGATGATCCGATCTTCACCCATGTAGTCGGTTAGTAACTGGCCTACTTGCACGCCTTGCAGTTTTTCCACCACCCGGTATTTCGGCTCCTTGCCGCGGGCATCGATTTGAACACTGCCCTGATAACTACCCTCGTACAAATTCATTATCATCGGATCCAGGTTGAGCAAGCCATTGTCGGCCTTGATACTGAGCTCTACATCATCGAGCAGTAAGTTCTCTACCTTGATTTGCTTCACCGAGAGCCGGCCATCGACCTGCAGCGAACGCAGCAGCTCCATCGGCAAGCTGATCTGAACATCCTCTGCGGCGGCGGATCCGCTAGACGTTGTGCCACTGGCCGGGGCTGTCATCTGCGCCTTCTGTGCTACCGAGGGTGTACCCAGCAATGCATCGATATCGAGTCGATCAGAAGCCAGTTTGAAAATTAGTGCAGGGCGTGCAAAATCGGTGATTTTCAGCATTCCGGTCAAGCGATTATCGCCGAGGTTAAGCTCCATGCCCTCGAGTTTTAAGCTGTTGCGCTGTAAATCAAGCACTAGTGCCTGGCTCGCTATTCCCGCCTCGATTTCGGAAAGCGGTAGAGCGCTCCCCTGGGCAACCACCTGTAGTTTCAAATCGCTGATTTTGACCTGGCTGGATTTAACCAGGTACTGGATTTCACCGCCAAGATCGACGATAGCATTGATCTCGTTTTTGCTTTGCAGGGCCATATGGATTTGCAGGGCGAATGGTTTATCGGCGGTGATTGGCCCTGTTGTAATATCGAGATCGTCAATTCGGTATTCGACACCGGTCTGTGCATCCTGCCACAGCAGGCGGGCATTGTTCATCACCAGGCCGCCGAAGCTGCCTTTAATCTCTGTCGGACCCGAGCCCGATGTTGGCGCTGAACTCGCTGCCGGGTCCTGCGACTCTGTCGCCGCTGAATCCGCGGCCGCGAGCAAATCGTCCCAGTTGGTCACACCCGCGGCATTTTTTTGCAGATTAATCTCAAGATCATCGAGGATTAACTGGTTAACCTGCGGGTTGAACGCGAATAGCGAGGCGACATCGACACTGATACTGGCCTTGTTAACCTTGATCATGTCCGCGGCACCGAATCCCGGCGCATTCGAAAAGCTCATGCCGCCCAGCTCCATCCCCAGTACCGGGTAAATGGTCAGGCTCACATCACCATAGAATTGCAGTTCGCGCCCGGTCTGCTCGCGCACCAGGTCACTCACCTCCTGTTTGTATTCATTGGCATCAAAAAAAGCGAGGAAGATGCCGGTGATGACAACAACAAATAACACCGCGACAACTAATATGGAGACAATTATCTTAAGAATACTTTTCATGATTTCCGAGGTATAAATTAATTCATAGGAGAGCTTTAAAAAGACTATTTTGACAGCATCTTAGTATTGATACTGTAACCTCAGCCACCAATCAGCTGTCGGTTACGGAAAATATGCCCTTTTACAAGTGGCCTGTTTATAATGTTGCCAATGTGGCATGAATAAGGTGTTGAATCAAGACAATGAAAGACAAACTCGATAACTGGATAACCGATATCAGGCGACGCTGGAGTGATGCCCCCGGGTCGGACTGGTCGAAGCGCTGGCTGGCCTTGCCGCTGATCGTGCTACTGGTATTTTTACTCGCGCTCGGTTTTTTCTGGAGCAGTGAACCCGACGCGTTTGACATTGTCACGGCGGCCGCAGATCGCGCATCGGCGACCGATTCCGTCATCACCACCGGCAGCTATACCACGGCCACGGTAATCAAGACCATGGAAACCCTGCTCGATAAACGCGGCGGTTACCTCAGCAATGATGTGCTGCCGCCCTCAATATGGCTCGATAACATCCCCAACTGGGAGTATGGCGTGTTGGTACAGGCGCGCGATATCACGCGCTCGATGCGTAATGACTTTAGCCGTTCGCAGTCACAGTCCACCGAGGACAAGGATTTAATCATCGCCGAGCCAAAACTCAATTTCGATCATGAATCCTGGATCTTCCCGGCCACTGAAAACATTTACCAGGAAGGAATCGACGCACTCTATGGATATCTCACCCGATTGCAAAATCCGGCCAATCCGGATGCCCAGTTTTATGCGCGTGCCGACAATCTGAAAGACTGGCTCAGCCAGGTTGAAAAGCGACTCGGCAGCCTGTCCCAGCGCCTCGCCGCGAGCGTGGGAGAAACCCGTTTCAATACCGATCTCGCCGGTGAATCCGATGCCGTGCAATCGACCAAAACCAGCGCGCAAGTCTCGGTGAAAACACCCTGGCATGAAATCGACGATATTTTTTATGAAGCACGCGGCGCATCCTGGGCGTTGATCCATTACCTGAAGGCGGTAGAACTTGATTTCGAATCGACGCTGAAAAAGAAGAATGCACAGGTCAGCCTGCGCCAGATAATCCGCGAACTCGAAGGAACCCAGCAACCACTGTGGAGCCCGATGATCATGAACGGTAGCGGTTTCGGCCTGTTTGCCAATCACTCACTGGTGATGGCTTCTTATATTTCACGCGCCAATGCCGCGGTAATCGATTTGCGTAATCTACTCGAACAAGGTTGATGGTCCTTTAGGCTGGCAGTCGGCGTTAGTTGGCTTCTTAGAGTGTCTTAGGATAGTATTTGTTCGATTTACACACTCGAGGAGAAGCTCTCCAGATGCAAGATCGCCTGCCGCGTAAACTGGTTGCTATTCTGTATGCAGATGTGGCCGGCTACAGCCGCTTAACCGGAGAGAACGAAGATGCTACTCATCGAGTCCTCAGTAAGCACCTTGACCTTATCGCCAGCACGATTGAATCCCATCATGGGCAGGTAATGCACTACGCGGGTGATGCAGTGCTCGCCAGGTTCAATGCGGTAGTCGACGCCCTTTCCAGCGCCACTGATATCCAGCAACAACTCTCGGAGCGGAATAAAGACTTGCCGGATGGGCGCAAGCTTGATTTTCGGATCGGCGTCAACCTCGGTGACGTGATCGAGGACCGGGGTGATATCTATGGTGATGGTGTGAACATTGCCGCCCGCCTCGAAAGTCTTGCCGATTCTGGTGGTATCTGCATCTCGGACGCGGTGCGCTCGGCGGTGAAGAAAAAACTCGACCTCAACTACGAGGACATGGGCGAGCAGGCGCTGAAGAACATCGAGGAACCGGTGCGAGCCTACCGGGTTTTCACTGGCGAGAGGCCACCGCAGAAGCCTGCGAAAACCAACAGCATGCCACTCGAAATCCAGCTACCAGAACGACCATCGGTTGCGATCCTGCCGTTTAAAAGCCTCGGATCTGATCCAGACCAGGACTATCTCGCCGATGGAATCAGGTTTGGTATCCAGGCGACACTGGTACAGCTTTCCGGATTATTCCTGGTTAATGCCACTGTTCTCAATAGTTACCGGGACAAGGATGTCACAGCGGTATCGGTAGGTACCGAGCTAGATGTCCAATACGTCCTCGAGGGCTCCGTGCAACAGGCCGGGGACCGCATTCGCGCAACGGTGCAACTCACCGATGTCAGTACCCGGCAGACGATCTGGGCAGAGCGCTACGACCGGGTTCTCGACGATGTATTCAAATTACAGGATGAAATCACCGGTGAAGTTATCTCATCATTGAACGTGGAATTGATAAGCTCGGAGATCGACCGAATCTGGTTCGCGAAGCTGTCCAGCCCCGAGGCGCGCGAATATTACTATCGAGGAACCAGCTACCTTAACGGGGGTAACAAGGAAGACAACGCTAAATCACGGCACATGTACGAAGAACTTTACCGGGTTCAGCCTGACTCGGTGATAGGTCCGTCCAATGTTTCCTTAACTCATTGGCTCGACGCCTTCTTTGGCTGGACCGAATCTCCGGCCGAATCGATCGAACAGGCCGCTAAATGGGCTGAGAAGGCCATACAATACGAAGACAATAACGGTATTGGTGATGCCATTCTCGGACACATACATCTACTCAATGGCAATTATGATGAGGCAGTGGCAACCGCCTCAAAGGGTACTGAACTACGCTCGAGTTGCCCGTTAGCACACGGTCTGCTGGGACTTGTGCTTAACTATAGCGGCAAAGCGGACGAGGCAGTCAAAAGTGTACGAACGGCCCTTCAGCTAGAGAAGGTGTACCCGGTCTGGATGATTAATGTGCTTGCCGCGGCCTACCGGGACAGTGGAAAAATTGAACTCTCAATTCCTGTGGCGCAAGAGTCTGTGCGACTCGACCCGAAGAACAACGATGCACGCCTAATTCTCTGTAGCAACTATAAACTCTCGGCTGATCATGAACAGGCCCAAAGCGTTGCCGATAAAATCATCACCAGCGATCCAGCATTCCGTCTTGCTACTTATGCCAGCAGTCAGCCGTACAAAAACCCGGCTCCTCTCGACCGTGTTATTGGAGCCCTGCGCGAGGCTGGCCTTCCAGATTGATCATCCTCCCCAGATGTCTGCCTGTGATCGCAAGGCCAACCGGGCTCACTACTCATACAGATGTCCCCTGGTAAATCGGGTGAGCCTTGCAAATTTCAGATATTGCGTCTCGATGTTTCTCAATTAGAGCATCCGAATTGGCGCCGATGGCATTGATAGCTTCAGCAATTAGATTGCCAAGAAGCTTGAATTCACTCGTTTGCAGGCCGCGGGTAGTCGCCGCGGAAACACCAAGCCGCAGGCCGACCCATTCGGAGGGGTTTAATGAATCGAAGGGAATCGGGTTCTTGTTTGAGGTGATGTTTATTTTGGCCAGCGCATCCTGGGCCTGTTGCCCGTGAATATTTTTAGCAGAAAGATCTAACAACACCATGTGCGTATCGGTACCGCCGCTTACCACTTCAATCTCATTCTCGATCAGTGTATTAGCCAGCACCCTGGCGTTGTCCACTACCGCTTTGCCATATTGCCTGAACTGATCCGACAGGGCTTCACCCAGGCAGACCGCTTTTGCGGCTATGACCTGCGTATGTAAACTACCCTGTACTCCCGGAAATACAGATGATTGCAGTTTTTTATGCCAGCTTGAATCACGCGAAAGGATTAGGCCCCCTCGCGGCCCGCGCATTGTTTTGGTGGTCGTGCAGGTGACGATATCCGCATGCGGAACGGGGCTCGGATGGACACCCGCCGCCACCAGGCCGGCAATGTGGGCCATGTCGACCAGATACAGGGCGCCCACCGATGCGGCAATTTTACCGAGTCGTTCGAAGTCAATTTCACGCGGGTAAGCCGACCCGCCCGCAATGAGTAATTTGGGTCGAACCGACCTGGCAAGCTTTTCTACTTCGACATAGTCAATCAGACCGCTTTCCCTGTCTACCCCGTAGTGATGCGCATCGAACCATCGGCCAGACACATTGGGTCTGGCACCATGGCTTAGGTGACCACCCGCCGCAAGATTAAGGCTGAGGATGCGGTCACCCGGACTGAGCGTGGTAAAAAATACAGCCTGGTTCGCCTGGGTACCCGAATGCGGCTGGACGTTGACATAGTTACAGTCGAATAACTGTTTGGCGCGATCGATCGCGGCCTGCTCGATGATGTCGACAAATTCCCCGCCGGCGTGAAAACGCTTGCCGGGATATCCTTCCAGGGTTTTATTGGTGATCGGATGTGCGAGCGCATCGAGTACAGCCCGGCTGACGATATTCTCCGACGCGATCAGTTCGATCTGGTTTTGCTGACGATCCAGTTCACCGCACAGGGCATCGCCTATGAGCGGGTCGGTAGCGGTCACAGCGTCATTAAAAAAATCAGACATTGGTAAATTTAATTGTCGTCTGCGCGCCAGTGCCCGGACTTGCCACCCGATTTTTCGATCAGGCGAATGTCGCCTATAACCATGCCGCGATCCACCGCCTTGCACATATCGTAAATGGTTAACAGCGCCACCTGGGCACCGGTCAGGGCCTCCATTTCAACGCCGGTTTGCCCCCTTGTTTCGGTGGCCACGGTGCACTCGATGTTATTGCCGTTTTCATCTATATCAAAATCGACCGAGACGTGGGTGAGCGCCAGCGGGTGACACAGGGGAATCAGATCGGCGGTGCGCTTGGTCGCCATGATACCCGCGGTGCGGGCGATACCGAGGACATCGCCTTTCTTGTGTTTACCCTGCCGAATCAGTTCCAGGGTTTCAGATTTCATGCTGATACGGCCCTTGACCACGGCCCGGCGGGCAGTAATGCTCTTGTCGCCGACATCGACCATGTGGGCTTCGCCCGATTCGTTAAAGTGGGTTAATTTACTCATCTGTATTACTTCATTGCGTAATTGTCGGCGGCCTGTTGGCTTACTTGACCAGCAAGTATAGCTCGTGATTACCGCGCTGGATATTCAGTATCATGCCGCGTTTGTTTCGCTGAATAGCCTCAAGCGCCTCATCGTGGTTACGAATCAACTGTTTGTTAATCGAATAGAATATATCGCCCTCCCGAATTCCCGCTTCCCAGGCATTCGACCCGATTTTAACCTCGACCACTTTCAAATAAGAAACCAGTCCCTGCTGTAAACTGGATTCTCGAATTTCGCCAATGGTTGCGCCGGCAAACTGCTTATGCCAGCGGCTACCGTCAATCACCGGAATCTTTATGGTTTGAATTACCACCGTCAGGTTTTTTTCTTCACCCTGTCGATACAACTTCAAATCGATAGTTTGACCTATACGTAGTAACCCCACCAGGTTATGTATGTCACCCGATGCCCTGATTTTCTTGTCGTTTGCAGAGACGATAACATCCCCAACATGCAGGCCGGCCTTGTCTGCCGGTGAACCACTCTCGATCTGGGTAACAATAAAGCCGCTACTCAGTTCCACATCGAAAGCCTGTGCCAGTTGCGGCGTCAGGTCCTGGCCGCGCGCGCCCAGGCGTCCGCGCACGACTTCACCATGCTCGATCAACTGGTGCATGATATCTTTTGCCATATTAATCGGGATCGCAAAGCCGATACCAATATTGCCGACGTTACCATCGCCACCGCCGAATATGGCGGTATTGATACCCACCATTTCACCGCGCAAATTAACCAGCGCACCCCCCGAATTGCCGAGATTGATGGAAGCATCGGTCTGAATAAAATCTTCGAAGGATTCAATACCAAGGCCGGACCGGCCTAGCGCGGAAACAATACCCGAGGTAACGGTCTGACCAAGACCAAATGGATTGCCTATGGCGACGACAAAATCCCCTACGCGCAACTGGCTGGAGTCGGCCATCGCGACCTGCCTGAGTTTATGCGCCTGTATCTTAATCACCGCGATATCCGTATCCGGGTCACGGCCGATGATTTCAGCCAGCAATTCGCGCCCGTCCGACAGGGTCACGGTTATTTCAATTGCGTCCTCGATGACGTGGGAGTTGGTTAGCACATAACCGTTTTTCGCATCGACAATAACGCCGGAACCCAGGCTCTGGGTTTCCTGTATTCTCTCGATGCTGGGTATATCGAAATATCGACGGAAAATGGGATCGCTGGGCAGGGGTAATTCAATTCGGCGCGTGGTTTGTCCTCGCGTGGCGATATTGACCACCGCTGGCGTGACCATCTCCAGCATCGGCGCCAGACTCGGCAATGGTTGACCATCAATCGCAACAGGCAAGGCAGCCTGCGCAGTACCGAGCGCCAGGAGTATTAGCAGAAACAGGCTCGGTCTCATTGTATCTGGTATCAGAATTGTCGCGGATTAAAATCGAACTGCTTTTCCATTTCACTGTAAAACTGTTCGGCCTGCTCACTATCGACGGGTGGAGTCTGGATCATGACTTCGACAAATTGATCGCCCTGTTCACGGCCGCACATGCCTTTGCCCTTGAGTCGCATTTTCTGGCCTGATTGGATGCCGGGTTTAATCTTGAGCTCAACATCACCACCCAGGGTTGGAACCTTGAGTGTAGTGCCCACGGCAGCTTCCCAGGGGGTCACCGGCAGGCGCAGGATGACGTCGTTATTATCAAGTTTAAAGTAGCGATGCGGTAAAATATTCATTTCCAGGTAAAGATCTCCTGCTTCGCCGCCATCTGGTGCGGGCCCACCCTGCTTACCCAGACGGATTTTTTGGCCGTTGTTGACTCCCCTCGGAATATTGATCTTTAATTTTTTCATTTCAGGCATTCCAGGTCGTCCCCCGGCCGCCGCCTTCTGTGAAAACTGGATGGTTTTG
>QNFD01000036.1 GCA_003645435.1 Gammaproteobacteria bacterium
CCTGTTTTCCGGGGGCTGTCTATTGTGCAACGCCAGTGTCGAGATGGCGCCGGTCGATAAATCGGTCGGAAATTCGGTAAAAAACACTATTCGACGCCTACAATCGGCAGTGGAGGCCGCGATAAGATCAGAAATTAGCGACCCGTCTAGCACCTCGGCATTATCCGGGTTTATTATCTGCACCTACCTCGGAGCACGGGTATTGGCGAAGGCCGGGGCGCCCCTGCAAATGATTATTGATTCCCGCGACCGTTGCCTGCAATCTATTGGATAGTTGAGATTCGTTTCACACCCTCTCCCTTGAGGGAGAGGGCAGGGGTGAGGGTGTAGTTTTAGAGCCTCCCCCTCATCCCTGCCTTCTCCCCCGAGGGGAGAAGGAGTACTTTAAGGATAATGTCACCGATTCCGCTTTGTACATTTAGGTAGCCGCGGATCAACTCTGATATTCTTAATCAATTTCTAGCGGAACAATAATGAGCGAAGCCAAAATCAATTTCAATTTTAACCAGAAAAAAGTGCTGATCACGGGCGGCACTTCAGGTATGGGCGAAGCCACTGCACAGGCATTCGTCGAAGCCGGTGCTAATGTAATAATCAGTGGTCGCAATCAGGAACGGGCCAGCAACATCATCGCCAGACTCGGCGATGCACCCGGCAGCATAGACTTTATCGAAGCCGACATATCGGGTAGCGCGGCCTGTAACCAACTAGTTGCGCAAGCAGTCGCGAATCTCGGCGGGCTCGATATAGTGGTTAACAGTGCCGGAGTGATCTACCACGCCACAGCCGAAGAAACCACCGACGAACAATGGCTGGAAACCATGAACGTTAACGTCAATGGTATGTTTTATGTTTGTCGGGCGGCAATCCCGCACCTGAAAAACGAGGGTGGCGTGATCGTTAATATTGCCTCCGATGCCGCTCTTAGCGGCAGCTACCACCTGACCGCCTATTGCGCCAGCAAGGGTGCCGTACTGCAAATGACGCGTGCGATGGCGCTCGATTATGCGCGCGATAATATTCGTGTCGTACCGATTTGCCCGGGCGATGTGGATACGCCGATGCTGAGGGGAGAGTTTCGCGATCGCGGGCTCGACGCCGAGGCAGGTCTCAGCGAATCCGCACAGGGGGTTCCATTAAATCGGGTATGTAGTGCGGAAGAAGTAGCGCATATGGTGCTTTATGCTGCCAGCGACTCGGCCAATTTTATTACCGGGTATCCTTTAGTTCTGGATGGCGGTAATCGAGCCTGAGCTAGTTAGTCCTGATTCGGAACCAGTAGCCACTGCTCGGCTTCACGGCGGCTGGAAAATTCCGCCATTTGAAAACCATTATCGTATGCGATTTTATTAATCACGGCATTGGGGTTAAAGCCGGGCTTGTGAACTACCGCGGCCTTCGCGTGGCGCAAATCATAATGATTGGCAAGATATTCCCCGAATGCCTCCTGCTCGCCAAACAGCATATCCATTACCAGATCGCGTACATCGATAAGGACTCTAAGCGGTTTCAAATCACTATAAGTGCTGCATATTTCTTCAACAGTCTGAAGTCTCATATCCAGATCTACCTTACCGGAATAGCTGAGAGTAACTATGTTGGATGCTGATTCATATTCAATTTTATAGGTCATAATCGAATGGCACTTACTTAAACCCAGAGTTACCGTCATCCCGGCCTCCGAGCCGGGATCCAGGGTCGCTGAAAGCAACCAATTTACTGGATCCCGGATCAAGCCCGGGGTGACGATGTTGTTGGTTTATAGTGATTTTACCCTTAAGTAAGTGCCATTCAGGTCATAATCCTTTATTACCATATCCCTGACCAGGCACCGCCGCACCTTAATTGACGAAAAGCCGACGAATAACTAGGGTTTTTCTCCACGTCTCAGCCGGGCCTCTATGTCATCAAGGCATGGCATCAGATCGGCGATGCTATCGATCACATAATGGGCGCCGCGCTGATACATGGTCGGGTATATGCGATCACGGTGCTTTTGCTTTACCTCTTCCGAAAAAGACATCCACTCGTCGTGTTGCACGCCAACCTCGTTGCCGGAGATGGCGAGGCCGATGGCCCAACCGCCGGCGTTCAGGCCTTCTTCGATACCGGTGAGTGTATCATCGATTTTAACCACCGATTGAACGCAGGAAATATCCAGTTCGAGTATGTTGCGCAGAACCATATGACCGAAAGGACGGCCGCGCGGTACATCGCCGGCGCCAAAGGTTGCGTCCGGATCGTATCCCTGCTTCTGGGCGTCAGCCAGGTTAATCGCGAGCATGCCCGGCAGGTAACCGGAGGTGGAGCCGATTTTGTAACCACGATCACGGCATGCCTTGATGGCATCAAGAGTGCCCGGAATCAACTCGGAATATTCAGATAAACAGGCTTCCTGCAGGGGAACGAAACGCTCGAACATACGGATTACGTCGTCTTCGGTCGGCTCGGAGCCCTTGGCTTTGGTCCAGCGCGCACGGACGCCGGGAATCTCGGTGATCAAGCCAATGTGTACCTTTTTGTGCGCGCCCATTGGAATACGTGCTTCTTCCATAGAAATTGGAACACCTTCCTCTTCAAAGACTTTACAGAAGACTACAGCCGGGGCCATACAACCGAAATCCATCGTCGTTCCGGCCCAGTCAAGAACCACCAATTTGATGGGGCCGCGGTAGGCGCGGTTATAGGTAAATTCGCGTTCATAGGTGAATTGCATATCTTAGTCCTCTTTGAGAATTCGGAGTTATTGTATTTGATTGGTTATCCCCAGGTATCAGTGTTATATCCTATACCAGTCAGTGATATATCCAATACCGCAATCAGATTTCTTTTCTTCACTAGTACTGCTCCAATTGACTCAGATCAAATTGACGCGGCAAAGCCCGTGTAATAGTGTGCCTGTGCATAATTACCGATAGCGTCAATCAATGCAAATAAGCGTCCTTAAAACTCACCCCGGTTTTCGCTATGATGCGCTTTGCGATGACTTTTAGATCGGTTAACATGGCATTAAAAGGGGCAATTCTCGTATGGGCTTGAAGCCGGAATCCACACCGCAAGCGACTACAAACACACTATCCGAACTCGACCTGAACGAGCCCAGGTCTGTTTCGCGCGTAGCCATACTGGGGCGTGACTACCGCGGTATCAATTTTGAACTACTCTGCGAAGAGGGCGACCGCGTTACCGCTGGCAGCGTTTTGATGCGCGATGCACGTCGCCCGGAAATTGTGTTTACTTCACCCGGGGCCGGCAGCGTGGCCAGAATCGAACGCGGCTTAAGACGTAGACTGGTTTCACTGCAGATTGACCTTAATGAAACCGTCGGCATCACCCGATACACAGCACCGGAGACACAGGAGCAGTCGTCCCTGCGTGCTTTTATGCTGGAGTCCGGCGCCTGGACGGCTTTACGAACAAGACCTTTTGGCAATATTCCCAACCCCGATGGCGAACCTGCAGCGATCTTTATTACCGCGATGGAGAGTGAACCCTTAGCACCTGCAGCCCTGCCAATTATCAACTCATTCGCCGCAGAATTTCGTGCCGGTGTAAACGCTTTGGCAGGAATCAGCGCAGCCACACTCTATGTCTGTCACTCGAAGGGCAACTCACTCCCGGTCGACGAGTCGGTAAACCTGCGTTGTGTACCGTTTTCCGAAGGTCACTCGGCGGGATTGCCCGGTGTACATATCAACGCTCTATGCCCAATTGGTTTCGGTGGTGGTGAGGTCTGGCACATCGGTTTTCAGGACGTGATTTCACTCGGTCATCTGCTGCTTCACGGTACAGCCTGGCTCGAACGTGTGATCAGTATCGCTGGTGCGGCGGTAAAAGGTCCTGGCATGTTTCGGGTACCCCAGGGCGCTTCGATTAGCGACCTGCTGGACGCTGGATCGTATCAGGGTCCGGTACGAGTTGTTTCGGGCTCGGCCCTACGCGGTCAGGCCGCCACAGGCGGAGAGGCTTACCTGGGTGCGGGGCATGATCAAATTACGGTATTGCCCGAGACCGTTACCGATACGCCAGAAAATAGTGGGGCTACTACCGGTGTACTGATTCCAAACGATGCGCTCGAGGACCTGGCGCCGCCCGGTATCTTCCCGGTACCGCTAATGCGCGCATTGCAAGTGGGTGACGTCGATCGTGCTCGCGATCTTGGTGCACTGGAGTTAGTTGAAGAAGACCTGGCCCTGCTCAGCTATGCCTGCCTGTCGAAAAGTGACTATGGGCTCTTGCTGCGTAATGTGCTGAATCAACTCGAGGGCGCAGGTTGATGGCAAACTATTACGGTAACAACAGTCTGTCGCGTATTCACAAACTACAACTGCTGTCCCTGTTGCCAGTTAGTATCGCCGCGGTTTTCAATGTTGGTTACCAGTACCTGACGGCGCTGGCTCTCAACCCCGGCAACGGAACCGATGATTTTCGCAGCAGCCTGGTCCGCGGTCTTGGCGCCAGCCATCAGGATCCGGGGTTTTACGACCTGCTGGTGGCGGGACTCGCACACATGGTGCCGATATTGTTGGTGGCGCTGATAGCCGGCGGCGTCTGGGAAAGAATTATCGCCGAACAGCGCAAGCGGCCTTTTGAACCTGGCTACATAGTGATCGCTTTGCTGTTTACCCTGCTGCTGCCTGGCGCCGCACCCCTCAGCCACGTCGTATTCGGCATGTCATTCGCCATTCTTGTGGGCAAGGGCGTTTTCGGCGGCGAAGGCAAAACCTTCCTCAGCCCGGCACTGCTTGGCATCGCCATTGTGCAAATAAGCTTTCCCAGTGCAGCCAATTTTCACCCTTTATGGAATGGACTCGCTGGTTATTCCGGCAGCGAGGCTATCGCGCTCTACCACCGTGGCGGCGAAGCAGCACTGGCCTCTGCTGACATTAACCTGTGGTCAGCCTTTATCGGCATCACCCCCGGGCCGATGGGAACTACATCGGTATTTGCGATTGCGCTCGGCGCCGGTGTGCTTTTGTTCAGCCGTATTATCGCCTGGCGCTTGCTGCTGGCGCAGGTCATCGGACTGGTGGTGACAGCTACATTATTCAATATACTGGGTAGTGGATCAGGCGCCAGCGCCATGTCGGCAAACTGGCATTTACTGCTCGGCAGTTTCGCCTTTGGCGCGGTCTACCTCGCCTGCGACCCGGTGGCCTCGTCCTGCACTAATCCCGGGCGCTGGATACAGGGGTTCTTTATCGGCGCGCTGGTAGTGCTGATTCGGGTCGCCAACCCGACCCATCCCGATGCAGTTATCGTCGTTATCTTGCTGGCGTCGATTCTGGCACCGCTGATTGATTACGCGGTGATTTCGGTCAATATTCACGCACGGGCGCGCCGTCATGTCTGACCCGGTTGCACAGGTCAGTGTAGCGCGCGCACTCGGTGTGACCCTGGCAGTCGCATTTGTCTGCGCACTGTTGGTCTCCACCGTCTCAGTCGGCCTGCGTCCCCTGCAGAAAGCCAATGTCGAAGCCGAACGTCGCGCCCAGCTTGAGATTGTTGTGAATGCGCTGGCGGACATCGGTCAGGCGCAGACAATCGAAAGCCTGGAAGCGCATATCGTCGAACTTGCCAGCGGTCGTTACGATAACAGCCAGGATCTGGCGACTTTTAACGCCGAGTCGGCAATCGCTAAACCAGACAAAAGTGTAGCAATCCCCACCGATATCGATGTCGCCGGCATCAAGCGACGCGCTTTATTTGCAAAGGTATACCTGGTACGTGGCTCGGGTGGTGAAATTGAATTCATCATTCTACCGGTGTGGGGCCGTGGTTATCAGTCGACACTGCGAGCCTGGCTAGTGCTTGACGGCGACACGCGCAGTATACGCGCACTCAAATTTTACCAACACGGTGAAACCCCGGGTATTGGCGCGCGTATTCAGGAACCCAGGTGGGAAGCGCTCTGGCACGGCGTACCGATTTATGACGATAGCGGTATTTTGCGCATCGGCGTCAAGACCCAGGCTGGTGGAGCTAGCACTGAATACTCGACGTACAGGGTAGACGGTATCTCCGGGGCCACGCGTACCAACCAGGGCGTTGACGGACTCATACGCTTCTGGCTTGGCGATTTTGGTTTTGGCCCGTATCTGCAGCGTATTCGCGAGGAGTAACACTGATGCAAAACAACTACTGGCAAATCCTCACGCGTCCGCTCATAGACGAGAATCCGCTGACCTTGCAAATTCTCGGCATCTGCTCGGCGCTGGCAGTAACGACATCACTGGATACCGCGCTGGTGATGAGCGCCGTGGTAATTTGCGTGCTGGCTATAGGCAGCAGCGCAGTCAGTCTGATTCGCCGCCAGGTACCGCGCTCGGTGCGTATTATCATACAGATCACAATTATCGCCTCACTCGTAATAATCGTCGACCAGATACTCCAGGCCTACGCCTTTGAGCTCAGTAAACGCCTGTCGGTGTTCGTCGGCCTGATCATCACGAATTGCATTGTACTCGGCCGTGCCGAGGGCTTCGCGATGCGTAACGGCGTAGTGGCAAGTGCGCTAGACGGCATCGGCAACGGCCTGGGTTATGCCCTGATTCTTATCATTGTCGGCGCTATCCGCGAGTTTTTCGGCAAGGGCAGCCTGCTCAACGTGCAGATTCTTATTCCGGTCAGCCAGGGCGGCGGCTTCGAACCCCTCCATTTGATGCTGTTACCACCCAGTGCATTTTTTATCATCGGCGGCATCATCTGGTACATCCGACGCAAGCGGCCGGAACAGGTGGAAAACCCTGAGTTCACGCTAAGCCCGGGTGAACAGGCAGAATCGAAATGAACGATCTCTTCGAACTACTGCTGCGCTCGGTTTTCCTCGACAACCTGGCCCTGTCTTTCTTCCTCGGTATGTGCACCTTCCTGGCCGTCTCCAAACGCGTCGATACCGCGTTCGGGGTAGGTCTGGCGGTACTTGTGGTACAGACCATAACCGTGCCGGTCAACAACCTCATTTACGTCTGGCTGCTCGCACCCGGTGCCCTGGCCTGGGCCGGCCTGGGTGATGTCGATCTCTCCTTTCTGCGTCTGATCGCGTTTATCGGTATTATCGCAGCGATGGTGCAGGTGCTGGAAATGACACTGGAATTCCACATTCCGAAACTATATCGCGCGCTGGGCATCTTCCTGCCGCTGATAACGGTTAACTGCGCGATCCTCGGCGGCAGTCTGTTTATGGTCGAACGCAGCTACAGCTTTGTCGAAAGCGTGGTTTACGGTTTTGGCTCCGGATTGGGCTGGGCCCTGGCCATCGTCATGTTCGCGGCAATCCGTGATCGACTCAAATACGCCGATATTCCGCATGGGCTTCAGGGCCTGGGGATTAATTTCGTTATTGCTGGTCTGATGTCGTTTGGTTTTATGGCATTTGCGGGGATGGGTTGATGCTGGAGGCGACTCTCGGTGTAGCGTTCTTCTCTGCGATTGTTCTATTGCTGGCCCTGTTGGTGTTATGGGCACGTCACTTGCTGGTGCCTCACGGTGAATGCGAAATCGAAATCAATATGAGCAGGACCATCAAGGCACAGATCGGCGAAAACCTGCTAGGAGTATGCCTGGATGCGGGCATTCAGTTTCCAGGTGCCTGCAGGGGTGCCGGCACCTGCGGTCTATGCAAGGCGCGCGTGTTGAGTGGTGGCGGCGAGGCAGGCCCGCAGGAACTGGCCCTGTTGAATCGACGCGAGGCAAGGCAAGGCACCCGGCTCGCCTGCCAGGTGCGGGTGCTCGGGCCGATGTCGATCGAGGTGGACGAGGCATACTTCGAGGTAAAGAGCTGGCACTGCCGGGTCGAGTCGGCCCGCAATGTCAGCACCCTGATCCGTGAGATTGTGCTGCGCTTACCCCCCGGTGAGCAGCTAGACTTTCGTGCCGGTGGATTCGTGCAGATGAGCTGCCCACGGTTCCATCTCAGTTTTTCGGATTTCGATATCGACGAAGACTTTCGTGATGTCTGGGACAAGTTCGGTCTCTGGAAGCTTAAGGCCGGCAGTGAAACAGAGGTTACCCGCGCCTATTCGATGGCCAACCATCCCGCCGAAAAAGGTCTTATCATCCTCAATGTACGCATCGCCCTGCCGCCGCCCGGGCACCCTCAGGCACCACCCGGTGTAGTGTCGAGCTGGCTGTTCTCGCTCAAACCCGGCGACTCCCTCGATGTCAGCGGCCCCTACGGTCACTTCTTTGTCGAACCTACCAATAAAGAGGCAGTATTTATCGGCGGCGGCGCGGGCATGGCGCCTTTACGTGCGCAGATTCTCGATTTACTGGAAACGCAACAGTCAAAGCGTAAGATCAGTTTCTGGTATGGTGCCCGGTCCCGTCGCGAGTTGTATTACGCCGAAGTGTTCGAAGATCTGCAGGACAAACACTCCAACTTTAGCTGGCACCCGGCACTATCAGAAAGCGAAACTGTTGACGCCTGGGAAGGTTATACCGGCTATATTCATCAGGTTATATTCGACCAGTATCTGATGAAACACGTCTCACCCGAGCGATGCGAGTACTACCTGTGCGGCCCGCCGTTGATGGTGCAATCGGTGTTAAGCATGCTCGACGAACTCGGAGTTTTGCGGGAAAATATTCACTATGACGATTTTGGAACCTGACCATGACCACGTTACTATTTGCTGTGCCCCTCTTCATACTGGCCGTAATCGGCCTCGCGCTAGGTCTTATTTTGCGCCAGCGTCCGCTCGGCGGAAGTTGTGGTAACTGCACCGAGTGCCTGGTGCGCAGGGCTAGCAGTTAGCCGCATCCTAAGATACATCATTGAAGGAGTACAATCATGACTACCAGCATCGAACAACATATGACTACCGAGCTGATCAGCTTCTCACCCGAGGACGATATCCTCCACGCCATGCGGGTGTTGCTGGACAAAAAAATCTCGGGCGCACCGGTTCTCGATGAATCGGAAAAGCTGGTCGGCATACTGTCGATGAAGGATTGCATGGAGATTGTTTACAACACCGCTTACCACCAGGACTGGGGCGGCAAGGTTGAGCAATACATGAGCCGCGAAGTGGAGCACATCGAGGCCGACACCAGCATCCTCACCGCCGCCGAGAAATTTCTAAACTCCAATTTTCGCCGCTTCCCAGTGCTGCGTAATGGTCAGCTGGTAGGGCAAATCAGTCGGCATGACATACTGCGTGCACTCGACCAGCTCTATATTCAAAGTACGCAGTGATTTATAGCTTTTTAATCCTCCTATTTTTGAACCGATAGGATTCGTAATGAAATTTAGCCCGACTGTAAAAGTGAAGCTGTTGGCGGAAAATATTTATCAGTTCTGGGCTGCTAGTACCGATTCCGGCGGCAGTATTATGATCTCAATCCTGCGGTTACGCTTTCGACCATCGGCTGTTGAGTTACTGTAGGCGGGCCGATATTCACCATAACCGACTAGTTTCAGCCGTTTTGGATCAATCAGGCCATTTTGCTGAAAATAGCTAAGAGCAGCTAGCGCACGCATGCTGGAGAGCTCCCAGTTCGAGGCATAACGGGAATTACTACCGGTGGGAATTTGGTCCGTGTGGCCTTCAATGCTGATAGATCTATCCGGGTACGCGTTTAGAGATTCGGCGATCAGCGATAGCACTTTTTTACCGGTCGTTTTGATGTCGGCAGAATCTGAACTGAACAGGACATCGTCCGTCAGCTTGATGACTGTCATCTGATTTTTCAGTTGCGATATTTCGACCTGACTCGCATTTATCTCCTGTTCAAGCTGCCGTTTCAGATTTGCAAAACGCTCTGAATCTTTCTTGCGCTGCTGATTTAGCTCGTCGATGTTAGCTTCGAGGAGGGTTTGTTCTTGCCTGGTAGATTTTAATTGTTGATTCAATTGTGAAACATCTTGCTCCGCATCTGCAAGTGCTATCTCTTTTCGCCCAACGTCGTCGGATACGCTTGCGATCTGTTGTTGCAGTTGCTGCCTTCGTTTTTGTTCTTCTTCAAGCTGGCTAGTGAGCTGTGACTTTTCTCCACTAACGACACTAATTTTGTCCTCTAGTGAAGCTTGCCGGGCCTGTCGCTGCTGCAGTTCCATTTCCAGTTCAGCCGTGGTAGATGCAGCCCTGTTCGCCTCCAGCTGCATGCTATTTTCAATTTTTTCTTTTTCTACTTTAAACTCATCAAACGAGGCCTGTAGCTGCTCCTGTGATTTTTTTCCCGATGTCAGGCTCTCTAACAGCTCCTGTTCGATTTGGTTGAGTTGATCGATCGTGTTCTGTTGGTTCTCCAGTTTCCGGCCCAGTTCCCGTTCGGTTTGGGTGAGTTGATCGATCGATTGTTTTTGCTGGTCTATCTCCTGGTTCAGTTCTCGTTGCACTGATTCATTGTTGCTTTCCAGGGACTGACTATTCTCTCGTTCGGAATAGTAATTATACCATCCACCTGCGGCTACAGCAGCCAGTATCAGGCTGGGAAGGAGTGCGACGTTAAGATTTCCATGACTACGGTTCATATTACCCCGGCTCAGACAGGTGTTCCTGCTCTTTTAAGTTATGGTACTAACTATCATCCGATCATATCACTTTTCGATAAATTGTTCCCGAGCCGAGGCCAGCCTTAAATAGCCTTGATCAACAAGTCCAGGCTCTCCTTCGCGTCACCAAACAGCATGCGTGTATTTTCCTTAACGAACAACGGGTTATCGACACCGGCGTATCCAGCCGCCATGCCGCGCTTGAGTACGATGGTAGTTTCGCTGTTCCACACCTCGAGTACAGGCATACCGGCGATCGGGCTGTCTTCGTCGTCCTGTGCAGAGGGGTTAACCGTATCGTTTGCGCCGATGATGAGGGAGACGTCGATACTGGGAAAATCGTCGTTGACCTCGTCCATTTCAAACACGATATCGTATGGCACATGTGCTTCCGCCAGCAATACGTTCATGTGACCCGGCATTCGCCCCGCGACCGGATGAATTCCAAAACGTACGTTGACGCCTTTTGCTTTCAGGATTTTTGCAATTTCCGACACCGCATGCTGTGCCTGCGCCATCGCCATCCCATAACCGGGCACGACCATGACTTCGCTGGCATTATTGAGCAAGTGTGCCGTTTCAGCTATGTCGATGGTTTGTACTTCACCCTCGTAGCCCTCTGCTGCGCCAGCAGAGCTGCTTCCAGAGGTACCAAACCCGCCTGCGATGACGCTGATAAAATTACGATTCATCGCGCGGCACATGATGTAACTCAGGATTGCGCCACTACTGCCGACGAGCGCACCGGTAACAATCAGTAAATCGTTCGACAGCATGAACCCTGTCGCCGCTGCGGCCCAACCCGAATAGCTATTCAACATTGATATAACTACCGGCATATCGGCGCCACCAATGGCGGCAACCATATGCACTCCAAAAACCATCGCGATAGCTGTCATTACGATGAGCATGAGCAAAGCGTCGGCATGACTTTCGGCGCCGACAAACCTGGTGCCGACTACAATCACGCCAATAAACAACGCCAGGTTGAGCCAGTGCCTGGCGGGCAGCATTAACGGCCTGCCGCTGATGATCGCGCTTAATTTTCCATAAGCAATGACCGAACCGGTAAAAGTAAGCGCACCAATACAGACTCCGATAAAAATCTCGATTTGATGGATAGTTTTTTCGACGCCTACCAGCTCGACACCCGGATCCATAAAATTAGCATAACCGATTAACACCGCGGCGAGACCGACAAGACTGTGCAGAATCGCCACCAGTTCGGGCATTTGGGTCATTTTTACGCGCAGTGAGAGCACAAAACCAATCACACCACCGGCGATCATGACGACGATCAACAGGTTATGATTTTTTGATACGAAAGCGATGACGGTAATCAATATCGCTATCGTCATACCGATGATGCCGTACAAATTGCCGCGACGCGCAGACACATTATCTTTAAGCCCGCCGAGTGCGAGAATGAACAGGGCCGCGGCGCCGAGGTAGCTAACTGTGATTAAACTTTCTGGCATAGCACTAACCCTTGAACATTTGCAGCATGCGCTGCGTGACCGAAAAACCACCGATGATATTGATACTGGTGATAAAAATTGCGAATGCCGACAGGTACATGATGATCGGGTTGTCGGAGGATAACTGGGTTACGGCACCGAGAATAATAATACTGCTGATAGCATTCGTAATGCTCATCAACGGGGTGTGCAGCGAGGGTGACACATTCCAGATCACCATGTAACCGATGAAGCAGGACAACACGAACACGGAAAAATGCGCCATAAATGATGGCGGTGCCACGAGACCAAGACCGAATAGAGCCGACGCACCGATGATCATTGGTATCCATGCGCTTTTGGCGACTTTAGTGACTGCCGAAGGAGGCGTTACCGGCTTTACGGGTTCGGGCTCGACGCTAACCGCCTGCCCGCCAAACGAAGGTTTACGCGCCGCCGATACCGCGATCGGTGGCGGCGGCCAGGTAATTTCGCCACTGTTAACAACGGTCGCGCCACGCACCACGGTATTTTCCATATCGATTTCAATGTTGCCGTCTTTCGCGGGACACATCTCTTCGATCAGGTTATAAATATTGGTCGCGTATAACTGGCTTGACTGGGTTGCCAGACGGCTGGGTAAATCGGTATAGCCGACGATATAGACACCATGCTTTTTTACTACTTTACCGGCCACGGTAAGTTCACAGTTACCACCCTGCTCCGCAGCCAGGTCGACGATGACGCTACCATCGCGCATGCTGTCTACCATTTCTTTGGTAATCAATTTGGGTGC
>QNFD01000037.1 GCA_003645435.1 Gammaproteobacteria bacterium
ATTCTATCAAAGGTAAGATGCGCACCGGCGGCCAGCAACTTGTCGGCATTCATCAGCTCAGAGTAGCCAAACACCGCCATTTGCGCCGCAACCGCGCCGCTAACCCCTACCGGACTATCTTCTATCACCAGGCATTTTTCCGGGTTATCAACACCCATCGATCGTGCCGCGTGAAGGTATATGTCCGGGAACGGCTTGGCGCGGGCGACCTCGGAGACACTGAACAGGTTGCCGTCGAAATATTTTATCAGGCCAGTCTTGCCGAGCGTGGTTTGCATTTTTTCATGCGAACCGCCGGAAGCGACACAATAAGGCGTATCAATTGCTTCCAGTACTGCTTCTATACCGTTTACCGCGACGACTGACTCGGCCAGTTCACGGTTGATTTCATTTCGATAACGCCCGCCAAGGCCAGGCGGTGGAGGGGCTCCGGTCATTTCCTCTATTATTGCCAGGCATTGTGCCTGTGAGTGGCCGACAAAATAGCTGAACATTTGTTCTAGCGACAACCTTAATCCGCATTCCTCCTCGAGCACCCGTGCAAAAACACGATTGGCGATACGTTCGCTATCTACCAGCACACCATCACAGTCGAATATTACTAAATCAAACCTGTCCTGCTTCGAAGCCGTCATGCCGGTACCGGATTGAGTCCAGCATGACGAGGCCCGGTATTAAAGCCGTCCGGCATTGATTTTTTTATACAGGTAGACGGAAAAGTACTTGCCGTAACGTTCCTGTAATTCTGGCAACTTCCAATCATTTCCTGTCACCTGGTGGCGACACATTGGGCTGCCACAGTGACAATCAAGAAAGTAATCATCCGAACGCTCCATCGAATAGTCGTGGCAAAGTTCCTCGCCCACCTTAATAGCACGCATCGCAACGTAGGCTATCTGGCCCAGAAAGCCTATGTTTGGATCGCAGGAATGGTTGATGAAAACCGACATGTCATCGATTTCTTCGGGACTAGTGGGTGAAAGATATAAATCGTCGCTTATTTGCAGGGCAAAGTCCCCCACCTCGGCACTGATTTTCACCAGTTGTTCAGCGTTAACAATACGACCGGATTTAATCGCGACGATTTCATCTTTGGCTATATCCTCAAGCGCGACGACGCCGCGACCACTGAGCGTATCGTCACGAACTTCTATTTTGGGTGATCGGTAAGTCTTCATTATACCTGTCGCAGACAGGTTTAAGCCGGGGTATCGCCTGATCCCTTCTTAACGATATTGGTTGCGAGTGCGATCATCGATGAAATATCAGCCAGGTTTGCGGGTACCACCAGGGTATTACCCTCTTTCGCAATATTGCCGAACTGGGTGAGGTAATTCTCGGCCACGCGAAGTTGCATCGCTGCATCACCACCGGCTTCGTTGAGCGATTTAGCTACCTTGCTGAGTCCTTCGGCGGTAGCCGTAGCTATTGCGAGAATGGCCGCTGCCTCACCTTCGGCCTCGTTAATCTGCTGTTGCTGAACCGCCTCGGATTGCTTGATTACCTGCTGCTTTTGGCCTTCGGCCTCGTTTATTTTAGCGTCTCGCTCACCTTCCGAGGTTAAAATTACCGCGCGCTTTTCACGCTCGGCACGCATCTGTTTCTCCATCGCGCCAAGAACATCGGCAGGCGGGTTAATGTTCTTGATTTCGTAACGCAAGACTTTTACGCCCCAGGGATCTGAAGCCTTGTCCAGTTCGGCAACGACGTTGGCATTGATCATCGACCTTTCCTCGAAGGTACGATCCAGAACAATTTTACCGATTTCACTACGCAGGGTAGTTTGCGCGAGCTGGGAAATGGCGAAGGCATAATCGGTAATTCCATAGGAGGCGCGCTCCGGATCCAGCACCTGCAGGTACAAAACACCATCGACGCCCACCTGTACATTATCTTTGGTGATACAAATCTGTTCCGGAATATCTAAAGCCAGTTCCTTCAGGCTGTGCTTATAGGCGGTTATTTCGATAAAAGGGAATAGTATATGGAAGCCGGCCCGCAGCGTTCGACTGTATTTACCCAGGCTTTCGACGACGTAAGCGCTTTGTTGCGGAACCACGACCGCGGTCTTGGCGATAATAATCACCGCGATTACCGCTACCCCGATCGCTACCCAGAAAGAAATATTTTCAAATATCATCATTCACCTGCCTCTATTTGTTGGTTGTTGCCGGACTAATTACCAGGGTTAAACCCTCGACGCTGGTAACCCGCACATTGCTGCCTTTATCAATAGTTTCACTGCTGTTATTCAAAATCGTCCAGGTCGTGCCTCGATGTCCCATACGGCATTTGTCACCGGGCGGCAGGGTGTCTTCCAGTTTTAAAATATCACCGACCGGACTGGCATCAAAGCCAACGCCTCCACCCCGAATCTTTTGGTACAGTTGCTTACGAAACAATACCATGGCAACCAGCGACAGACCTGCGAATAGCATCCACTGTACCCACAACTCAAGCTCTATCCCGATCAATCCAGCGAAGCCGGTCAGGATTGCGGCAATACCGATAAACACCAGGTAGAAAGCGGCATCGATAGCCAGAAGCTCCGAACCCAGCAAAAAGGTGCCAAATATCATCCAACCCCACCAGGGCATAATCTTCTCCTTACTTAATCAATGCACACACTAGTAATTAGTCGTTATCCGTCAAACCCGCACCGGCACCGGCGCGTGACTCCTTAGTTGCAGGCGCATAGGTCTTAAATGCCAGCCTGTCGATCGCTGCCCAGAAATCGCTATCGATATCACAGGCCAGGGTCGATGGCAGCGACTGCGGGTCTGTATCGCTTGATTGTACACACTTCACAGATTCAGACCCGGTCATTAACAAATCATCGCTGTTGCCTTCGATTCTTATTCCATTTTCATAACAACTAATACTAACTCCACCCCAGCTGGTGGTAAAGGTAGTACGGTGATATCTCGCCGCCTGCCCAATTATCGCCGCCAGCAGTATAGGGTAGGCGACCGAACCGAGTCTAAATTCTGTGCCGGTCAACATCTGGCTTGATCGGTCAGCCAGGGCCGGCTCCGGTAATGATCGGGCACAGGTAATCACCATGCGCCTGCCAGACACCATTCAGGCTCGATGGTTGATACAGATCGTAATCGTTGCCGTCCAGCTGTTGCAAATGCGCAAGCATAATTTCGGTACCGGGCAACCCAAACGCGGACAGCCAGCGCGCGGCCTTGCCAGCCTCTTCAGAAAGTCCCCACCCCACCCCTCGCCCCTTCGGGGAGACGCCTACATGGATGTTGCGGTCCGGCGTCCCGGTGGTAGAACAATGCAGGAGCAATTGCCGAGGGGTGGGGTGGGGGGGGGAAGGGTGAATTTCGAACGTTTAAACTTAATCGCTATTATTTTGCTTTTCCAGATCGAGTAAATACTTTTTACGCCAGACGCCGCCACCAAAGCCAGCGAGTCCGCCATCTTTTGCAATTACCCGGTGGCAGGGGATTACGATTGAAATTCGGTTTTTTGCATTCGCGCTGGCGATGGCCCGTACCGCTTTTTCATTGCCGATAGCAACAGCCTGTTGCTGGTAGGAACGGGTTTCACCATACGGAATTTGCTGCAGTGCCTGCCAGGCTTTTTGTTGAAACTCACTACCCCGCACATCGAGTGGAATATTGAACTTTTGCCGGTTACCGGCAAAATATTCGGCGAGCTGTGTTTCCAGCGCGGTCAGATGCTGGTTTACGCCGGTGACGAAGCGGGCCTTCAATTGCTTTTGCAATTGGGCAATCTGATCGTCGATCATTTTACGATCGATAAACTCTAGCAGGCACAGGCCCTGTTCACTGGCACCGGCATACATTTGTCCCAGCGGTGTACTCAAGCGTGTGATGTTCACCAACGACTGGTTTCTGGATTGCGATGGACTGAAACCGGTGGTATCGCTGAACGCCTGGTGGAATCCACTGAGTGAATCGTAACCACTGTCGAAGGCGGTGCTGGTGACATCGTGGTTATTTTTCATCTTCTCAAAGGCTCGATTCACTCGCAGCGCCTTGATATAGGCGTGAAAGGTCATGCCGTGGTGTTTCTGGAACCAGCGTCGAACCCGTGCCGGATCAATCTGGCGTAGTTGCAGGTCTTCATCCTTGTAACTTGCTTCCGGAGCCGCGTGCACCTCGTCGAGTAAATTGCGCAGCCAGTCGGGTGCCTCCCCCGCCTTTGTTAAGGGCGTACATAACTTACAGGGTCGATAACCGGATTCGAGGGCGCTTTGCACCGAATCGAAAAAATCGACATTCTCTTTTTTGGGCTTGCGCGCACTACAGGTTGGACGACAGAATATACCGGTGGTTCTAACACCGAAATAAAATATGCCTTCCAGGCTGCTATCACGATTAACTAGCGCCTGGTACATGAAGTCTTCGTCGGGAATGGTTTGCTGGTTCATCATCGGTTATCGGCCATTGCGGTAATAGTGTGCAGCCATTATATGATGCGGCTTGTAATCTGCATCCGCAAAATCGACATGTAATTTCTGCCTGACCTTTTATTTAGAGTCGGGTTTGAACTCAACCGGCCGCGGATAGCGTGAGGTAATATCGAAACGGGTTAAATCCAAATGACTACGAGTATATTCCTCCGAGGCATTACGCGCTGGGTTAAAATCCCAGGACTGGTAACGACCGACACGCAATGCCGCATGCACCTCACGACGGCGTATCTGATCGGCTATCACCGTTTGCTGCAATGCCCCGGCATCCCAGTACTCGGAGGCCTCGCGCCGAAAGCCATCCAGAACATCACCTGTATCGCTCGCCGCCAGGTTATGGCACTCGTTCGGGTCAGCCTGCAAATCAAATAACTGATCAGGATCGGTGATACAGGAAATATACTTGTACCGGCCGCGCCGGATCATCAACATCGGCGCACCAGTACCCTCGCCCAGGTATTCGCTAACACAGGCGTCGGGATCCTGGCTCGCATCACCATCGCATAACGGCAGCAGTGAGCGACCGTTCAAGGGGTCTATTACCGACGGTTTCGAAACACCAGTGGCTTCGTGGGCGATATCGACCAGGGTCGGTAATACATCGACCTGGGCCACCGGCTGCGGCATTCGGCGCGCTTCAAACCGGTTCGGATTGTGAATGATCATCGGTATCCGGCAGGACCACTCGCGAAACGACATTTTGTACCAGAGCCCGTATTCACCGAGCATGTCGCCATGGTCAGAGGTAAAAATAATCGTCGTATTCTGCGCCATATCGCATTCATGTAAGGTCGCCTGTAGCCGCCCCAGCCATTCGTCAACATACGACACATTGCCATAGTAGGCGCGCCGTGCCCTGATGATCTCATCGTCGCTGATCGATACCGCGTCCAGTGCGATGACCTGTTCCAGGCGTTTGCTGTGTACGTCCTGTTGATCGGCCGGCGGCCGTCGTACACTCGGCAACGCAATATCGACATCCTCATAGAGATCCCAGTATTTCTGGCGCGTGGCGTAGGGGTCGTGGGGATGGATAAAGCTGGTTACCAGGCACAATGGGCGCTCGTCTTCGCTACGCGCATGGTCGTAAATCGCGCGCGTTGCCTGGGTGCCGACCTCGTCGTCGTAGGCCAGTTGATTGGTAATCGCGGCAACTCCAGCCTGTTTAACACTGGACATATTGTGGTACCACAAATCGATGCGCTCATCGGGTTTGGTCCAGTCCGGGATCCAGCCGAAATCGGCGGGATAGATATCGGTAGTGACCCGATCTTCGAAACCGTGCAATTGATCCGGCCCGACAAAATGCATCTTGCCCGAGAGGCAGGTTTTATATCCCATGAGCCGCATATAATGCGCGAAGGTTGGCATCGTCGACGGCATATAGGCTGCATTATCGTAACCACCGCACTGCGAGATATTCTGACCCGTCATAAACGCATAGCGTGCCGGGGTACACAATGGACTGCTGCTATATGCCGATTCGAAGGTAACGCCCTGTCGCGCGAGCCGATCAATATTGGGGCTTTTAACTTCAGCGTTTCCGTAACAACCAAGCGCCAGCGCGGTTAGCTGGTCAGCCATAACAATCAGAATATGCTGCTTTTCAGAATTCATTTACTTAATGAGCCTCTGATCAATTGATGAATCAACAGCTGCTTATAGCAAATTTTTGCCGTCAAACACCACGACTTCGAAATCAGTCGTATCGAGGTCTTCAATACAACCGAGGTTGACGCGCATATGGCCGGGCATACGCAGCATCTCGTTATGCGTGTAAATACCGCATTTATTGCAAAAGTAATGCTTCGCCACCTTATTGCCAAATTGGTAAAGACCTATGTCGTTTGGATCGGCTTCAACTTTAAGGTTCTCCAACGGGATCGCCTCGGGTGACATCATCGTGCCTTTGCGTGAGCAGATGGAACAGGTACAGCGCAGGCCTTTGGTAACTTCTTCACCGTCGTATGAAAATTTGATCGCGCCGCAATGGCAGGAGCCTTCGTAGTGTTTGGTCATGTGTCTCTCTGTTTACAGGGATAACGGGGGAATGGACAAGGGTTGCTCCGTGCAACCCTATTGCATTTCCACCCTCCATGGCGGTTATCCCGGCTCGGAAGCCGGGATGACGCTTCGCTAGTTATCAGCATCGGTGAATTCAACGGTCCAGTGTGAGCCGTCGCAATAGGGTTTATTTTTAGAGGCGCCACAACGACATAGCGTAAAGCTGGTTTCCGAGGCGCCTTTGCCTTTCGGCGTTTCCAGTAAATCGACCTTGCCTTTCACCACGTAAGGCCCGTTTGGCGCAATAAATACAAACGCCTCGCGCACTTCCAGCGATTCGTTTACATTTTCAACGCTATAACTCAAGGCGCCCGACGGGCACTGGTTAATAACGTCAATGATCTCTTCGGCGCTTGCACCATCCGCATCAACGAATGGCTCCTGGCGCAGACGAAATACCGCGGCCAGGCCATCGGTACAGTATCCGGCATGCGCACAGATGCTGCGATTGTCGTGAATGGTTATATTTTTGCCCACGTAGGTATCCAGTTGATCTTTCTCCGGATCGAGCTGGTTTTCACTGCTGAAACCAATATTCTTGTGGGAACCATCGCAGAAGGGCTTATTCGCCGAGGCGCCACAACGGCACAAACCCATGGCCTCTTTGCAATCGATCGCGCCATTACGATTATTGAAGCTCTGTAAATCCTTAACGATATAGGGGCCATCTTGCGCCATCTTGATAGTGACTGATTTGCTACCCATAATTCACCTCCATAGACTTGCCCTGGTATCGGGACTAACCATGTTGCCATTTTTAAGCGGTGAGGTACACACCCCGGAGAGACAGATCAGGTGCTGGATTTGCTACGGCCCGCGCTCGATATCCAGCGCAGTCTTACTATCATACTCGATCATGCAATCCTAAGCGGGAATCAAACTGCCGGAGCTTGAAGCCGGTTCGCTCAGGCTTAGCTTCAGTCCTTTCTGATAGTACTCTGAAGCCTTTTCTTTTTGCTCCAAATGATCGCTCAACAGTTCGGCAAGCACCAGGCAATTGGCTGGCATGGCCCTTACCCCAATACTCGCTTCCAGGTAACTTTGAGCCTTGCCCCAGAGCTTCGCACGGATGCAAATTCGGCCCAGGGCAAGCAGCAGGTATTCATTTTTACCATAATCATCGAGCCATTTTTCCGCCTGCTTTAACTGTGCATTCGGATCGCTGGCCCTGAATAGACCATACGCCTCAATCAGGCGGTTATCCCATTTCTGGCCAAGTGACCTGATGATCAACTGCTCGGTATTACTGCTACTCGATGCGGCCTGATTGCTCAGGTTAATGTAGTAAACTACCAGGTCGGCATCGGTGTGTGCCGTCTTCGGAATCTTGTTCCATGCCTTTTCCAGCGCTTGCTGGCTGCCCTCGGCCCCCGCGAGAAAACCCTGGTATGTTTTTGTCTCCATGGTTTTCAACAGATGATCGCTGAGCAGTTTTTTCTTTTGGACATCAGGCAATATCTCAATCAGGGACGACCAGTCTTCGAGTTCCAGGTAAACCCGTGCAAGCAATCTCAGCACGTGATCGTGACGCGGTGCGATACCGCGCAAATGAGTTAAGGTCGCCAGTGATTCTTCTGTCTGCTGGTGCGCTAGCTGTAATTCGGCCTGGGTGACGCCGATCGCAAACTCGGCTTCCGGCCGGGCTTCATGCGCTGCCTTCAGATACTTGTCGCGTTCCTGGTAACGGCCCTGGAGCTGGGCTGCACGAGCGGCGGCGAGATAGTGCAGTAACGGGCTTTCGCTGTAGTCGACCATCTTCACCAGGTTGGCTTCAGCCTTATCGTAATGGCCCTCGGCAAGGTCGATTAAACCCTGGTTTAGGAGCTTGCGGCTTTTGTTGAAACGCCGACCCTTTGACTGGTTTTTTACCGCACGCGGTATGTGCCAGACACCCATTAACAACTTAAAAAGAATGTGAATCAACACGGTCGCGACTGCCACGGCTATGATGCCGAAGGCGAGCGTGGTTTCAATCTTATAGTCAGCGTATTTGACCAGAATAAAACCAGGGTCTTCTTGCACGAACAGTATCGCCCCTAATACCAGGGCGGTCAGGAATAGAATCCAGAACAGGAACTTAAACATCACCAGCCTCCTGTTCCATGTCATCGCCTGGCGCCAGTTGCCGTCGGCTTATAATATGTCTCAACATTTCCAGTGACCCGCTAATATTCGGTTTTTCCGGTTTGATCTGGGACTTTTGTAACTGCAGCAATTGCGAGTAAAAATCATGATTCGCCGCGTTATCCAGGTCGTAATACTGCTTGAAATAATTGACGTTTTCTTCCATCAGTCGTTTATACTGGAAAGCGTCACGCTCAAGTACGGTCCAGCGCGTGAGCTTCAGATTATTTTCCAGTAGCTCTTCGATATCAACCGACAGGGTTTCGATTCGAGTCGGTATGGTTTCGCTTTTACTTACTTTCACCAACGAGTTAATAAAATCCATCACGCGCTCTTCGAGGCTGAGCGTGGAGGGATCAACCGGCTCGGGCTCAATAACATTTATGGTGGTATCGATGCGCGGTTCATAACCCGGTTTAAGAACACGAATTTGTTTACTCAACTGTGCCAGCAGCAGGGTCATGCCGACCAGGTCCGGACGCGCACGGGTCTTGAGGCCGGCGATTTCATCGCTAATTTGCACCCGTACCGGTAACAGGCCGGGATCCGCGGTAGCGGCAATTTTGTCACTCGCAGCCTGCAGGGTCATAGCCGCGCCTTCGAAATCATTCTCCAGGATCAGCTTGTGCTGGGCAACCCGCATCAGGTATTCAACCTCTGCCAGTTGCCAGCCATTTTCGTCACGGCCATAAAGCTCGTAAAGCTTTTCGGTAGATTCCAGCAGTGATTGTTGCTGGGCCTGTAGTTCACTGATCTGATCAGCCGAATCGCCAATAACGGATTCCAGCGGCTGCAGACGTTTTTGTATTTGCGCTGTAGTCGATTGATCCGCCTTGGTACTGAGTTGTTGTTTGAGCTGTTGCTGAAACGCAGACAGGCTTTCCTGCCTTTGCAGTTCAAGCTTTTGCTGCATTTGCCAGTACCAGGCAGCCGCCGCGATGATACCAATGATTAACACCAGGTTGAGCAAGCCAAGAACCGGGAAACCTCTGCCTGGCTTCGGGGCAGGTGGTGGTTTTGTTGGCGCTTTTGCGGCCGTTTTTATCTCGGCCTTGTCTTTCGTATGCGCTGGTTTCGAATCAGTCTTTGCTTCCGTATGCGCTGGTTTGGTATCGGGCTTTGCCTCCGTATCTGCTGGTTTTGTTTCGGACTTTACTTGCGAGTCTGCCGGTTTTGTATCGGACTTCGCTTTCGCTTCAGGCTCCGACTTATGATCTATCTTTGCTTCGATCGGTTTATCGTCGCCACTGCTGGCCTCATCACTTTTAACCGGTGTCTTATCAGCAGGCACGGGGTCAGCCGATGCTTTATCAGTAAGCACCGGGTCTTCGCTGATTTCTTTATTGGCTGGCGGTTTCTTTTTACTCATAAATTCAGACTGCTTGCTTGTATGCCCACTCATTGATGGACTGGTGTATACCTTCATCGCTCGCGTCGGCGGCGATCAGAATGACACCATTATGTCCCAGATTCAGTGCCGATTCACGCATTCTTTCGCTGATCAATAACCAGGGGATATCGAGCATTTTAACTCGTGCTTCACCGCGCATAGCTGCCAGCGCATTGTGCATACCCTCGTTGCTGGTGAAAACGGCCAGGGTCGGAAACTGCCCGGCAGTCAATCGTTCAAAAGTATCTGCCTCGTAATCCGGCGCCCTGCGCCGGTAAACTTCGCAATAAGTTACGGTGGCGCCGCGTGCGCGTAGTTCATCGCCGAGTAAATTTCGACCCTGCTGACCACGGAAGATCAGTATATCGCGACCCTCCACCTGTTGTAATGCAGCACAGGCTAACAGACCCTCGCTATTATACGGATGCCCGAGAATCAGTTGTTGATCCAGATCATCTACTCGATCTGCAAGCGCCGTATAAGTTCCCTGACCAATTACTCCCAACTTCAAGTCGGCGGGTAGCGGCGCCTCACCTAAAAAACGGAAGGCGCCATGCACCGCATTGCGGCTGACAAATAGAACGATATCATAGCGTTTAATATTTTCAGCCAGGCTACGATGAAAGTCGGTGGTTACACAGTCGACGATTTCAATCGCCGGAAATGGGAGAACGCCGGCGCCCTGTGCCTCGAGCAGGGATGTTAATCCGCCTAGTTGATGAAGCGGCCGCGTATTGAGGATGCATTGACCGCGCAGTTTTGACGGGTGCGCAGGCATGCTCAATCGTGCAATTGGCTAAGAATTTGGTCGGCCCCTTGCGAAAGTAAATCCTCGGCCAGGGCCCTGCCGATACTGACTGCATCTTCGACCTTACCGCTGGCCTCGGCGCGTAGTATGCGGCTGCCGTCGGGTTCACCGACGAGTCCGCGCAGGTAAATCTCACCATCGTTTAAAACCGCATAACCGGCGATTGGCACCTGGCATCCACCGTTCAGGGCTTCATTCAATGCCCTTTCCGCGGCGATTCGACTGGCAGTCTCTGCATGCCCAAGCGGAGCGAGTAACTCTTTCACGGCAACATCATCACAGCGAACTTCAATCCCTACCGCTCCTTGACCGATCGCCGGCAGGCATTCCTCGGGCTCCAACGACTTGGTGATGCGTTGTTCAAATCCGAGCCGTATCAGGCCGGCACAGGCGAGGATGATGGCATCGTATTCACCGTCATCCAGTTTGCGCAAGCGCGTATTAACATTACCACGCAGCCAGTCGATCCTGAGATGCGGATAACGCTCACGGATCTGGGTCTGGCGGCGCAGGCTGGAGGTACCCACCAGGGTTCCGGCAGGCATTGCCGCGAGTGATTCATACTGGTTGGAAACAAAGGCATCACGCGGATCTTCGCGTTCCATAATGAGCGCCATCTCGAGTCCATCGGGGAATTCGACCGGGACGTCTTTCATCGAGTGCACCGCAATATCGGCCTTGCCCTCGAGAATACCGACTTCGAGTTCCTTGACGAACAAGCCCTTACCGCCAATCTTGGCGAGTGGCGCATCGAGCAGCTTGTCACCCCTGGTTTTTAGTTTCACGAGCGAGACTTTGAGATCGGGATAAATTGGCTTGAGCTGACGCGCGACTTCTTCAGCCTGCCACAGGGCCAGCGGGCTACTGCGTGTAGCGATACGCAATTCGGAGAGCTTTGTTTGCATTAATGAACGATACCTGTAACGAAACAAATCGGCTATACGGTAATCACCGCAGCGCGATTCGTTTCAGATTTAACATCCGAAGAATATTACAGGTTTTTTATGATTTTACGAATACCTGGTAAGTGACGCCGACTGACTTCGAGGGTATCGTCAATATTCCTGAAAATAAGCTGCTGGCTATCGTTTTCAGTCTTCATGCCACAAATCTTGTCGAGACTGACCAGGGCATTGCGATGAATTCGACAAAAACGTTCACCGAATTCCTTTTCCAGGTTTTTAAGCGGGTCTTCAATCAACACTTCGCCGTCGTTATGGCGTACGGTGACGTATTTCTGGTCTGCCTGAAAATAATAAATATCATCAACCGAAATCAACACCAGGTTGCCGCGTACGCGTGCGCAAATATGCTGACGCGCCTCGATCTCAGACAACGTGGCTTCATTTTTGGTTGACTGCGCTCTGTTTGGTTTACTTGCCGCTTTGAGTGCCGATGCCAATCGCTCTTTGCGCACCGGTTTTAACAGGTAGTCAACCGCATGGGTTTCAAATGCTTCGAGGGCATGGTCGGCGTAAGCGGTGGTGAAAATTACCGCCGGCGGCCTTGATAGTCGTGACAGATGGCGCGCGGCCTGAATACCATCCATACCAGGCATACGGATATCCATTAAGACGATATCGGGGCCAAGCGATTCGGCTTTTTCGAGGGCCTCGTTGCCGTTAACCGCCTCGCCGACTATTTGACAATCCGATAATGTGCCTAGCATTCGCGTCATACGATCGCGTGCTGGTCTTTCA
>QNFD01000038.1 GCA_003645435.1 Gammaproteobacteria bacterium
ACCTCTACCGCCTTTGCTGGATACACCGATCGAACAATACCTGGTCAACCAGCCCGACAATCCCTACCAGTACAGCCTGAAATGGGACGGTGAATGGCAGATAACCTATGAAACCTTTCGTGATATGGGCCTGGCCTATTCAATCGGACTGCTGATGATTTATTTACTCGTAGTCGCGCAGTTTAAATCCTATACCGTGCCATTGATCATCATGGCACCCATTCCGCTGACGATTATCGGCGTGATGCCTGGTAATGCCCTTACCGGCGCACAATTTACCGCAACCTCGATGATCGGCATGATCGCGCTGGCGGGTATCATCGTTCGAAATTCGATTCTACTGGTCGATTTTATCAACCAGGAAGTAGCTCGCGGCATCGATTTCCAGGAAGCGGTTATCCAGGCTGCCGCTGTGCGCGCCAAGCCCATCGTGTTAACCGCCCTGGCGGCTATTCTCGGCGCAATGTTCATCCTCGACGATCCTATATTCAATGGCCTCGCAATTGCCCTGATTTCTGGAATCCTGGTGTCTACGCTACTCACCCTGATTGTAATTCCCGTCATGTTTTATGCTTTTAATTACCGTCGGCTTGAAAATTAAATTATGCTGTGCAATCAGGATTGAATAAAACACAGCCAGGATTTCCATGGCAAAAAGTACTAACGATATTAAAACACCCGCCAGTCGCGAGCAGCAGCGCGCACTGACTCTATCGAAAGCCGTTGATTCAATTGGGCAAACTGAATTCTTGCCCAATATGATGGATTACCTGCGCATCGATGTGCCCTTCGTCGGTATGTTGCTGTTGATGGTCGACGGATTAAACCGTCCTACCCACGTCTATGACACGATTCGTGCCGCCTACCGTCCTAACCTGGACATTTACCTCGATGGTGTTTACGAACTCGATCCGTTTTTTGTCAGCTTTCGTAAAAATCGGCAAACCTGTGCCATGTTGATTCGCGACGTCGCCCCGGATCGCTTCCAGCTCACCGAGTACTACCGTCGCTACTACAGGAATATTGAACTGCGCGACGAAATGGCCATTTTTACCGAACTAGGCGATGATCGGTACCTTTCCTTCTCCATCGCCAGGCGCGTTTCCGAGCCTCGATTTCGCCGACATGAATTAAAGTATATCGAGCGTGACCTGCCGGTACTGGCTGCGCTATGCCGCCAGCATTTCAAACAGGCCTCCACCCAACCGAGCGATGCATCGGCAGAACAAAGACTCGAATTTGCACTGGAAAGATTCGGTGAAGAAGCGCTGACTCCGAGGGAGCGTGACGTAGCGGTCTGCATTCTCAAGGGGCACTCCTCCAAATCGACCGCCAGGGAAATTGAAGTCAGCCCGGAGACTGTCAAAATCCATCGCAAGAATATTTATCGCAAGCTCAATGTAACCTCTCAGAGCGATCTTTTCGTTCGTTTTGTAGCCACTTTGAACCAGGGAATTTCCGCCAGGGCGTAATAACCGATTATGTCGGACCGGGCCAAAATTGCCCCTCACCCCTGCCCTCGACAATTGCTCCTGCATTGTTCTACCACCTACATCCATGTAGGCGTCTCCCCGGAGGGGCGAGGGGACTACAAATACTCCCTCTCCCCGTGGGGAGAGGACAGGGGTGAGAGGGCGCCCATATGAGTAACCGCGATTTAATCCCTGAATCCAGCGACATAAATTCTTAACCCTTTAGGGTTATATACAGTTTCCGCCCCCCGGGCATAAACTTTTGTCGAATAACAATATAGTTTTATCTGGGAGACTGATCTTGTCGGCCAATACAAGTAAAGCCGCAATCGATATTCGGAATACATCGAAGGTTTATGGGAAAAGTCGTGTTAACGGCGTTGTCGCGCTCGACGATGTATCCCTGCAGATCCGCGATAACGAATTCTTCACCCTGCTC
This sequence comes from Gammaproteobacteria bacterium, assembly GCA_003645435.1. Next base: position 1,912 of record QNFD01000038.1, read on the forward strand.
GGCCCCTCGGGTTGCGGCAAAACCACCCTGCTACGCCTGATTGCCGGCTTTGAACAACCGACCCAGGGCGAGATACTGCTCTTCGATCATCATTTAGAAGGGCTGCCACCTTATAAACGTCCGGTAAATACCGTATTTCAGCACTATGCCCTGTTCCCGCATATGACCGTGTCTGAAAATATTGGCTTTGGCCTGGAAATGCAGGGCAAGGCAGATGCCGAGATACACAAGGTGGTCGACGAGGTACTTGCCCTGGTACAGATGGAATACCTGGCTAACCGTAAGATCAGTGAAATCTCGGGCGGGCAACAACAGCGTGTGGCACTCGCACGCGCGTTAGCGCCTCGTCCCAAGGTATTACTACTCGATGAACCGCTGTCGGCACTCGATTTTAAACTACGCAAGGAAATGCAACTCGAACTCAAACGCCTGCAGCTCGATACCGGCATTACCTTTGTATTCGTGACCCACGACCAGGAAGAGGCGTTGACCATGTCAGACCGGGTAGCAGTCATGAACGAGGGCCAGATACTCCAGGTCGGAAGCCCGAAAGAAATCTACGATCATCCCGCCAGGCGTTTCGTGGCGGATTTCATCGGCGACATTAATATCCTCGGTGCCGAAATTCTGAGTAGTGATTCGGCCAGGGCAAGCATCCGGCTAAGCGGTGGTTTCGAAACCAGTGCCAGCCTGCCGGATCAGTCCGATGCCCTGTCGGGTAAAGTCAGCGTCGCCGTGCGTCCCGAGCAACTTGAATTCATCGACGATCAGGAAAGTGCGGCACTTCGTTGCAAGATAAAGAGAATCACTTATTTCGGATCTGGATCCCATTACGATCTCGAGACCGCGGAGGGGGAATCGATCACCCTGCGCCAGCAAAACCGGTTGGGTGGTCATCGCAATTACGAGGTCGACGACCAGGTGAATATCGCGCTCAACGAGGGCAGTCTGCAGATTCTCGCGGACTAGATAAAGATGACCAAATCCAGCAATCACCAACTCCCCGAATCCAATCTGTCGGCCAGTGTGATTGCCGCTGAAAAACAATTGAAAAAAACCCGTATGCTACTGTTGGCACCGGGAATTCTGATTATTCTGTTGATCGGCATTCTACCCCTGTCGATCGTGCTGACATATTCCTTTATGACGCCTGGAGACTACGGTGGGGTGAAGGCAGAATTTTCTACTGCCGCCTATGTGCAACTGTTGTTTGAGGAAGATATATTCGACGAAACCTTTAGCTTTACCAGTTCTTATCTGCAAATATTCGGGCGCTCACTGGCACTTGCGATCTTTGCGACGGTCGCAAGCCTGCTGATCGGTTTCCCAACCGCTTATTTTATTGCCACCCGGACACCGGAAACCAGATCAGCCTGGCTGTTCATGATTACGATTCCGTTCTGGACCAATCTGTTGATCCGGACCTATGCAATGCTGTTGATCCTGCGTGACGAGGGCGCGATTAATCTCGGCTTGATGAAACTTGGCCTGATCGAAAAAGCCATTCCAATGCTGTACACCAATTTTGCCGTGTGCCTGGGTCTGATCTATGCCTTCCTGCCTTTTATGATTTTGCCGATTTACGCGAGCCTCGAGAAACTCGATTTTCGCCTCGTCGAAGCCGGATTCGACCTCTATGCGAATCGTTTCAAAGTATTAAAACGCATTATTATCCCGCTCGCAAAACCTGGCATTGCGGCCGGTTGTATCCTCGTATTTATCCCCAGCCTGGGCGCCTTCATTACCCCTGAATTACTCGGCGGTGGTAAATCCCTGATGATTGGCAATCTCATCAACATACAGTTCGGCAGTTCACGTAACTGGCCTTTTGGCTCGGCGATCGCACTGATATTGATGGCGCTGGTACTGGTATCACTGATGATCTACGTGAAGCGCAGTGGCGAAAAAGGGGCGTCGGCTCATGGCTGAAATGACTGCAAGCGTCGCGAAGCCGGTAACCGTCAAAGCGGTAGACCTCAAACATCAACCAGGTTTTTCGGTAGTTGCCTGGACCTGCCTGATTGTACTATACGCACCCATTGCGGTACTGGTGCTGTTTTCGTTCAACGAAAATCGCTCGGTGGCATTGTGGACTCGATTCAGTTTCGACTGGTACGTGAAGGCATGGAACAACGAGGGTATACAGAATGCGGCCATCATTTCTTTTGAGGTTGCGCTGGTCGCGATGGTAGCATCGACCATCATGGCTACCATGGCCGCGCTGGTCACAACCCGGACCGCACCCTATCGGGGATTGAACCTGGCGGTAACCATTATTAACCAGCCGCTGATGGTGCCCGAAATCGTTACCGCGGTCGCTACCCTGACCTTTTTTGCAATCATCAAGAAAGCTACCGGGGTTACCGGCCTTGGCTACCTGATAATCGCTCACACTGTTTTTTGTATCCCCTTTGCCTACATGCCGATTCGGGCACGGCTGGAGGATATGGACCTAAGCCTGGAACAGGCTGCCGCCGATTTATACGCCCCGCCACTGAAGGTATTCAGGCGGATCACTTTGCCACTATTGATGCCGGGTATTATGGCAGGCGCGATGCTGGCTTTTATCGTTTCACTGGACGATGTAATCATCACCCTGTTCGTGGGTGGTCCGGGTGAGACAACTTTGCCTATTTTTATTCTGGGGCAAATTCGGCGAGGGGTAACCCCTGAAGTGAATGCGGTTTCGACCGTATTCCTCGGGTTTTCGGTTGTCTTCGTCACATTGATTTTCCTGTTTGGGAAAAATAAGAAATAGACGGGACAGCTTCCTGTTTAACTATCACTTAAGAGGTCAAAAATGAAAAACATTCTACTTTCCATTATTACAGCAACCAGTCTGGTGCTGGCGGGCTCCGCCTCGGCAGCGGGCGAGCTGCACATCTATAACTGGGGTAACTACACCAACCCGGAGATGATCAAGAAATTTGAAGCCGCCAACGATATCAAGGTAACACTCGATAGCTATGACTCGAATGAAACCATGCTCGCCAAGGTTGAACAGGGCGGTTCCGGTTACGACGTCGTCGTGCCTGGCGACTACATGATCGCGATCATGCTGAAGAAGGACTTGCTCGAAAAAGTGATGCCTAACCAGATGTCCAATTTTAAAAACATGGATCCTAAATGGGTCAACGTTTACTGGGACAAGGGTCGCAACTACTCCGTTCCTTATCAGTGGGGGACTACTTCTTTCCAGGTCGACACCACGGTTTACAAGGGTGACATCAACACGCTCAAGCTGTTGTACGATCCACCAAAGGAATTACAGGGCCGGATCAACATGCTCAACGACATGAACGACGTCATCAACGCTGGCCTGCGCTACCTCGGCTATCCGCGCTGTAATAGCAACAAGGCTCAATTGAAAGAACTTAACACGCTTTTACTGTCGGCCAAGAAGCACTGGCGCACTATGGACTATTCCACCATCGAGAAGCTCACTTCGAAAGACGTCGACCTGTCACAAAACTGGAACGGCGCCGCGATGCGTGCCCGGGCACAGCGTCCGGAGCTGGAATACGCCTATCCGAAAGAAGGGTTCACCGGCTGGATGGACAATGTAGCCGTGCTCAAAGGTGCTCCGAATGTCGAAAATGCCAAGCTCTTCATGAACTTCATGATGGATCCTGAGAACGCGGCAATGACTTCCAATTTCGCGCGTTACGCCAACGGTGTCATGGGCAGTGAAAAGTATATGGAAGCAGCGATGAAGTCCGCGCCTGAGATTATCATTCCAGCTAGTGCGCCTGCACCTGAGTTTGTGCCACCCTGTGATCAGGACGTGGTCGCGCTATATACCAAGATCTGGACCAATCTTAAGAAATAGAAGCTCCTTAGTTAGCCGGGCGGGTTTATCCCCCCGGCTCTTCTTCTAATTATCTTAGAGATTTATTTTGAATCAGCCAATCAAACCACAGACCGCCCGGGAACTGGGGATCATGCGAGGTTTCCCGCCACCTCCCGAAAAACGACCAGGCCCGAGTAACTGGGACCTGGCGCCGTTTAATCGCTGGTCTTTTTTGAATATGCGCAGTTTGTTCCCAACCGCCGATGTCAAGGCTGACTGCGGCAACATTCAATCCCTGTCAGTGGCAGAACAGGATTTACACTCTATTCAATTTACCGATCTCAAGGGCGACAAAACGACAGTTTCCGAGTTCATCGACAACACCTATACCGATGGGTTTATGGTTTTGCACGGGAACAGGGTAATTACCGAAAATTACTACAATGCAATGCTCGCAAATACCCCGCATTTATCCCAGTCGGTTGCGAAATCGATTGTCGGAAGCCTGGTCGGTGTTCTTTGTGACCAGGGAATCCTCGATATCGAAGCGCCGCTGATCGAATATGTACCGGAACTGGCTAACTGCGGTTATAAAGACGCCAACCTGGGACATGCACTAACAATGACCAGCGGTGTGCAATTTGTCGAAGATTACAATGCGCCCCACTCAGACATGACTCGCATCGATATTGCCTGCGGATGGCGTCCGCCACCCGAGGGTGATGAACCACCGACCATTCGCGACGTCATATTAAGCCTGCCCAAAATAAGGGGTCATGGTGAAATTTTTAATTATCGCTCGGTAGAAACCGACGTGGTTGCCTGGGTGATAGAGAGAGCAACCGCAAAATCGCTATCTGAACTGGTGAGTGAGTTAATCTGGCAAAAAATCGGCGCCGAACACGACGCATTTTTTACCGTCGACAAGGCGGCCACGGTCGTTGCCAGCGGCGGCTTCAATGCCACGCTGAGAGACTATGCCCGTTTCGGTTTAATGATGCAGAATGACGGTCTCGTAGGTGATACCCGGGTAGTATCGAAGCACTGGGTTGAGCGTTGCGCCAGCGGCAACAATAGCCTTTACGGAAAACCATACACCGATACCTGCCCCGATGGCGCTTACAGCAATTTCTGGTGGGTCGACAATATCGCAAAGGGCGATTTCATGGCGCGGGGCGTTTTCGGCCAGATGATTTACATTAATCGCGAGGCCGAACTTACCATAGTCAAACTCTCGACCTGGCCTGATTACATGAAACCCGACTTCACCAGGAACTCGCTATTGGCCTTCGACGCTATTCGCCGAGAACTCGACACCTGAGTTTTATTCGCTCAAGCAGGGGCGTTGAGGCCGCAGGTCGTCGAGATCGATAAAATATCCGATGTAGACTGTGAGCTAATCCACATAATATTTAAGTTTTCCCAAATTCGGTTTAGATAAGCCCGACAATCAACTATACTGCGCCTTTTATGCCTCCTGGCAACTCCATTTAACCCTAATATCAATAATAATGACACAGACTCAACCCGATCTTGAAACCCGGGCCCGGAGCTCACTAAATCTAGAGCAGTACGGCATCTTCCACACACGGGACATTGTTCACAACCCATCTTTCGAAACACTTTTTGCGGAAGAAACTGCTGAAGGGCTTAGTGGCTACGAAAAGGGATACCTGACTGAATCGGGGGCGATTACGGTCGATACCGGTATATTTACCGGGCGCTCGCCGAAAGACAAATACCTGGTACGTGACGATACCACGCGTGACACGATGTGGTGGGCCGATCAGGGCGAGAATGACAATAAACCGATCGAAACCGAAACCTGGGAATTACTCAAACAACTGGTTGCTGACCAGTTATCCGGTAAACGCCTGTTCGTGGTGGACACCTATTGTGGCGCTAATCCCGACAGTCGTCTCAAGGTTCGTTTCGTCACCGAGGTTGCCTGGCAGGCGCACTTTGTTACCAATATGTTCATCCGTCCCGCGGCGCATGAGCTTGAAAATTACGAGCCAGATTTTGTCGTCCTCAATGGCTCCAAAACCACTAATCCCGACTGGCAGGCACATGGCCTGAATTCAGAAAACTTCGTCGCCTTCAATTTTACCGAACGCATGCAGGTAATCGCCGGCACCTGGTACGGCGGCGAAATGAAGAAAGGCATGTTTTCGATTATGAATTACCTGCTGCCACTGAAGGGAATGCCTTCCATGCACTGCTCGGCCAACGTTGGTGATGAAGGCGATGTAGCCATATTTTTCGGACTGTCGGGCACCGGCAAAACCACGTTATCGACCGACCCGAAACGAAAACTGATCGGTGACGACGAACACGGCTGGGATGACAGCGGTATCTTCAATTTCGAAGGCGGCTGTTACGCCAAGGTTATTAACCTTAGCAGTGAAGACGAACCCGATATCTACCGCGCTATCAGGCGCGATGCTTTACTCGAAAATGTCTGTTTTGAAGAGAGCGGCGTGATCGACTATGCGGACGCATCGAAAACCGAAAATACGCGTGTGTCTTACCCCATTTATCATATCGATAATATCGTTAAACCAGTCTCTCGGGCCGGCCATGCATCACGCGTGATTTTCCTTACCGCCGACGCATTCGGTGTACTACCGCCCGTTTCCAGCCTCAGCGCGGAACAGGCCCAGTATTATTTCCTATCTGGATTTACCGCCAAGCTGGCTGGTACCGAACTGGGCATTACCGAACCAACACCTACTTTTTCGGCCTGCTTCGGCAAGGCATTCCTGAGCCTGCACCCGACCCGTTACGCCGAAGTCCTTACCCGGAAAATGGCGCAATTCGATTGCAACGCCTACCTCGTCAATACCGGTTGGGATGGCAGCGGCAAACGTATCTCGATTAAGGCCACCCGCGCTATTATTGACGCCATCCTCGATGGTTCGATTGACGAGGCCGATACTAACAGTTTACCGATTTTTAACCTGGCTATTCCTGCTAGCCTGCCCGGCGTTAATTCGCAGATTCTGGATCCGCGTAATAGTTACGCGCAGGTTGCGGAGTGGCAAACAAAAGCAGAAAATCTGGCCAAATTGTTCATCGACAATTTCGATCAGTATACCGATACCGACCAGGGCCGCGCCCTGGTCGGTTCGGGACCGGTTTTGTAAGGGTACAACCTGACGGGTTTGCTAGCACTGGTCCCCATGAGGAAAGCATTATGAAATCCGCAAGCTTCAAGGTGATCGAGAATGAATGGATAACCCTGGCCGATGGACGCAGGTTATCGGCTCGAATCTGGATACCGAATAATGCGAATAAGGAACCGGTTCCAGCAATCCTCGAATATCTGCCTTATCGAAAACGCGATGGCACCGCACAACGCGATGAAAGCACTTATCCGGCATTTGCAGAAGCTGGTTATGCGGGGGTTCGCGTCGATATCTCGGGAACCGGCGAATCCGACGGTGACTACGATGACGAGTACTCGCCGCGTGAACTGGCCGACGCCTGCGAAGTCATCGAATGGATAGCAATGCAGTCCTGGTGCGATGGAAACCTCGGCATGATGGGCATTTCCTGGGGCGGATTCAATAGCCTGCAGGTAGCTGCGCTTCGCCCCCCGGCCCTTAAAGCGATCATATCCATCGGTTCGACGGTCGACCGTTACAATGACGACATCCACTACAAAAACGGTTGCCTGTTAAATTCAAATTTTACCTGGTCGAGTGTGATGCTCTGCTATGCCTCACGCCCGCCTGATCCAGAACTGGTCGGTAAAGACTGGAAAGAAACCTGGTTGCACCGCCTCAATACCCAGCCCTTCCCGCTTGAGACCTGGTTGTCGCATCAACGCAAGGATGATTACTGGAAGCACGGATCGATTAGCGAAGACTATAGCGCCGTCGAAACGCCTACCCTGATTATCTCCGGATGGGCCGATGGTTATCACAACGCCCCGCCCGCCGCGGCTGCAAATTTAAGCGCTGTCACAAAAGCCGTTAACGGCCCCTGGATTCACAAGTACCCGCATTTTGCCTGGCCGAAACCACGTATGGACTTTATCGGCGAGGCGATCGCCTGGTGGGACCACTGGCTTAAGAACATCGATAACCAGGTAGAAAATTTACCCGCTTACCGGGCTTTTATCTCCGAGAATGTGCGCCCACTTCCGCGTCGCGAGATCGAACCGGGTCGCTGGGTCGCCGAAGCGGGATTACCATCCGCCGATATCAGGTTTCGACAATTTTACCTGGCGCCCAACCGCCAGTTGCTCGATATACCCGGTGCCGCGCGTGAAAAATCAGTTTGTTCGCCACAGGATTGCGGCACCCGAAGCGGTGAATTTTTCACCATCAAACCTGAATCCGAATTACCCAGCGATCAACGCATCGACGATGCCTCATCACTCGTGTTCGAAACCAGCAAGCTGCATAAAGCCATCGAAATACTGGGCAGACCAAAACTACGATTAACCGTAACCCTGGACCAGCCTGCCGGTAATATCATAGTGCGCCTGAACGATGTACATCCCGATAGAGTCGTGACAAGAGTGAGCTGGGGCGTACTCAACCTGGCACATCGAAACGGTAATGAAAATCCACAACCGATGGTTCCCGGCAAGGCTGAAAAAGTCGAAATTGAGCTCGACGAATGCGGGTATCGTTTTTTGCCGGGGCATAAAGTTCGCGTCGCCATTTCGACCAGTTACTGGCCGATGATCATGCCGCCACCGGTGGTCGCAACCGCAACGCTAAAACTTGGCCCTGATGCCTCGATGGCAATGCCGTTACGCCCCGGCGATGACCGCATTGAAGTGCCCGAACCCGGAAATTCGTATCCGTTGCCGGAATACAAAATCCATTTGCCGGCTGAAAACAAACGCTGGGTCGAACGTGATTTGCAAAAAGGCGTAACCCACTACCATGTAATCGACGACACCGGTGAAGCAGAAATGCCGGATCATGGATTACGTACTCGTCACCGTCACCAGGAATGCTGGTCGATCCACAACGATGATCCGCTGAGCTACCAGGCTAGCAGCCAGTACACTAGCTGGATGTCTCGCGGTGACTGGTCGACTCGAACCGAGTCGGAAAGTAGTTTTCATTGTGACGCGGAAGACTTCTACATCAGTGCCACGGTCACAGCCTTCGAAGCTGACCTGCAAATCAACCAGCGCAGTTGGAAAAAAACAATCAAACGAGACTTGATCTAAGCACCAGTAAAGAAATTAACGAGACAAAATCACTATGGCCCGACTACCCCGCTACACTATAAAAAACCAACCGCAGCATATTATTCAACGCGGTCTCGATGGACAGGATATTCTTGTCGACGCTGAAGATTATGAGTTTTACTGGGAAAGCCTGCGTAGTTCGGCGCAAGCCAACCAGTTAAAAATACACGCCTACGTGTTAATGCCCAATCATGTGCACCTGCTAGCCAGTCCCGGAAACGAACAAAGCGTGCCGAAAACATTACAGTCACTGGGACGCAAGTACGTACAGTACTTCAACGCCAAATACGAGAATAGCGGAGCCCTGTGGGAAGGACGCTATCGTGCCACAGTACTCGATAGCAAGGCGTATTTGCTCACCTGCAGTCGGTACATAGAGCTGAATCCGGTACGTGCCGGAATGGTGAAGCATCCGCGCGAATATGACTGGTGCAGTTATGGCTACAACGCAATGGGGTATGAAGACCCACTGATTACCGAGCATCGCCTCTACAGTCAATTGGCTAGCGGCAAACAGCAAAGCTACCAGGTCTATCGTTCGTTGTTTAAAAAACGCATCAGCAACGACGAACTGGCGACAATCCGCGACGCCACCAACAAGGGCTGGGCGCTGGGGGACAATAAATTTGCCAACAAGATTGAAAAAATGGGTGGTCGTCGGGCGACCCAGCTAGCAAAAGGCCGGCCTCGGCTGAAGTAAACAGGAATTTTATATTGAGCAGTGCCTTCTCCTTCTCCCCCTTGGGGGAGAAGGCAGGGATTGCCTACATGGATGTAGCGGTCCGGCGTCCCGGTAAGGGGCGTGAGCAGGAGCGGAAGCTTGAGGGGACGCTTTAAGATTGCCCCTCACCCCTGCCCTCTCCCCGAAGGGGCGAGGGAGTACAACAGTGAAGCTTCGGGATTTCAATAGTGCCGAAACGATAAAACTCTACGATTTAGCAACCGCATAAAAAGTTCCCGACAACACCGCCTGCGGAGCATCCCCAACTTCTATGGTCAACGACAACCTTCCCTTGCCGGTATCATTGAAATTATCCTGGAACTCCCTGCTTTCCGCGTCACCGACAACAGCCCGGCATTCAATCGAACCCGTGACTGGAGCACGGTACTTAATTTCTGCCCTGCTAACGACGAGTTCACCATTCATGTCCAATTGGTCCATGATATGCATCGACAGGCCCCAGCCAGCCAGCACCGCGATCGAATAAATGCTGCCGGCAAAGCCGGTGCCGTGAATATTCACGTTCGGCGCCAGTGGCGCACGCACCATGATCGAGAGTGGACCCAGTTCTTCAATCGAGAACTGCATCGCTTCGCTGATTGGGATCGCACCGCGTATCTTGTTCTGTAAATCCGTTCGAGGATCGCCCATGAACTCAGTAACCCAGTTGACGGTTAACCAGGTGTAGCAACGGCTCACCAGTTTCCAGGCGTCGTAGATTCTCTGCTATATCTTTAACGGCATCGCCCAG
>QNFD01000039.1 GCA_003645435.1 Gammaproteobacteria bacterium
AGATGGACTCGAAGAAAACGAAATGGATATCCCCATAGTCGGCTTGACAGAACTAATCGCCGATCACCTGGTTGAGCGTTAACCTGCATCTTGATGCCTGAACCAATACCATTCATCAGAGAGTCTCTGATTAATTCATTAATCACTATTGGTTAAAATGACCCAGGATTCAATAAGCGAAGACGAAGTCGATGTGCTCTATCGCGAGATGATCGATTCCTTTATCGATCGTGCGAATGAACTGAGCGATCAAAATTCCCTGGAAAATGTCGGCATGGCACTGTTATTTGCCGCCTCACGATTTAATGCATTCGTGGTTTCCCAGCATGCTGAAAACATCGATGACTACGAAAAAGATATAGTTAAAGCTCGAGATTTCTTCAGGTCCCAATACGAGGAAATGTTAAACGAAAATCTTGAAGACTATAAAAAAGTTTACGCGAAGTACCATCAATTCACCAGGCCTCAATAAGCACCGACCTCAATTTTATGGGCCTGGCGGCTTGTCAGGCCAATAACGATGGTTAGGAATCAACAAGCCGACGGTTATTTGATCTGGCTAATTCTGGGTATTTGTGATGAAGTGCCGGGAATCTAGTAAACTACCACCTCGATTTTAATGGCTAAGGAGAGCTGCACATGCCCTGTTGTGAGCAAGTTCTAATGACACGGCGGCTCTGCGATTATTTATTTCAGGCGTAATCAGTATGAATTTGGAAAGCTACTTTAACCCGTTCAGGAAAAATATCATCGGTATTGATTACGAGCATGCCGGGCATCGAATCCTGTATGCCGACTGGACCGCGAGTGGCCGGCTGTATCAACCGATCGAGGACTTTATTACTAACCAGATCGGTCCCCTGGTCGCCAATACGCATACCGAAGCGAGCTTTACCGGGTGTGCGATGACCAATCTCTATCACCAGGCCCAGATCGAGATTAAAAAACACATTAACGCAAACGAGGACGATGTTTTGATCTGTGCGGGTGCCGGTCTGACAACGGTGGTGAATAAGTTTCAACGCATACTGGGTCTGAAAATTCCAGAAAAATGGGCGGACCGATTGGCAATAGCCGAGGATGAAAAACCGGTAGTGTTTATTACCCACATGGAACATCACTCCAATCAGACGACGTGGGAAGAGTGTGCGGTAACCGTAATCCGAATTCCGGAAGATGAGACAGGTTTGCCGGACGCTAACGCGCTCGATGAATTACTAAAACAATACCAGGATCGTCCCCTCAGGATCGGTAGTTTTACCGCCTGCAGCAACGTCACCGGAATAAAAGTGGACTATAGATCGCTCGCAAGAATCATGCATCAAAACGATGGCTACTGTTTTATCGATTTTGCCGCGGCTGCTCCCTATGTCGATATTGATATGCATCCGCAAGACCCGCTTGAGCGGCTGGACGCCGTGATGTTCTCACCGCATAAATTTTTAGGTGGACCAGGCAGTTCAGGCGTGCTGGTTTTTAACAAAACCCTGTATCACAACAAGATACCCGATCATCCCGGAGGAGGTACCGTCACCTGGACGAATCCGTGGGGTGATCATCATTATTTCGACGACATAGAAGTCAGGGAAGACGGGGGCACGCCGGGTTTTTTACAGACCATTCGTACGGCCTTGTCGATCAAGTTAAAGGATCAAATGGGAACGGAAAATATCCATAAGAGGGAAGCCGAGCTGGTGGATATTTTATACCAGGAGTTGAGCAAGATTCCAAAGTTAGAGATCTTGCACAAGCAGCACAAGAACCGTCTGTGCATAATTTCATTTTACCAGCCGGATATTCATTTTAACCTGATTGTCAGGTTACTAAGTGATCGCTTCGGCATTCAAACCAGGGGAGGCTGTTCCTGTGCCGGCACCTACGGGCATATTCTGCTCGGTGTTGACGAACAGACTTCCCAGGAGATTACCTGTCAAATTGATGCTGGGGATTTAAGCCAAAAACCCGGTTGGGTAAGAATTTCAATGCATCCAACTGCAACCGACGATGAAGCAAGGTTTATCGCCAGCGCTATCAGTCAAATTGTAGAGAATGTACAGGAGTGGGAACTGGACTACCAATTTGATGGAAGTCTTGGTGATTATTTGCCCATTAGAGAAGAACAATCGGCTGTTATAAGCCTGGCCGATTTTTAATCAGTTCCTTCCCCAGCAGGTTGCTTGCCGCCAGCGTCTTCGAGTAGCCAGCCGAATACCAATACGGCGACGGATGCGGCAAACAATTGCGTGAGGATGAACGCCGGTGCGTCTGCCGGTGCGATTCCGGAAAATGTATTCGTTATTGTGCGTCCGATCGTAACCGCCGGGTTAGCGAACGAAGTCGACGAGGTAAACCAGTAACCCGCCGTAATGAATAAGCCTACCGCATAGGGTACAGCTTCAGGTCTTGCCTTGATACAGCCAAAAATGGTGGCAACCAGTCCGAAGGTTGCGACAAATTCCCCCACCCATTGCGAAACACCGGAACGAACTGTCTCAGACGCCTGGATCAAGGGTAATTCAAACATGATATGCGCAACCATAGCTCCGGCAATACCCCCGAGTATTTGAACAATCACATAAAAAACGGCTGTTTTCTTGTCAATATCCCGACGTATTGTAAATGCCAGGGTAATCGCCGGGTTGAAATGCGCGCCGGAGATCGGACCAAAAATTAAAATGATCACTACCAGGATGGCACCCGTCGCTATCGTATTCCCTAACAGGGCTATAGCGACGTTACCACCGGCCAGACGTTCGGCCATGATGCCGGAACCCACCACAACAGCCACCAGGAAAAAGGTACCGAGCCATTCTGAAAATAATTTACGAGCCATAGTTGTTTCCCAGGTTGTTTCCTGAATAGTTAAGAATGATTGTTGATTGCTTTTTCAAGTTGAATCAATGCTTCAGCCTCTTCCGGTGCCATAGGGGTTTTGGCATTGTGATCGAAATAAATATAGGTTCCCATTTGCGCTATGGAATTTATATCCGGATAGTATCGGATTTGTCAAAAGGCAGCTTATCTTTCACTCTTAAGGAATAGATAAGTTCTCCTCCTGACATGAAAAGTGATTGACATTGTCGCGAAAGATTATTACATTATTCCACGAATTAGTGAAATAACAAAGTGGTATTATTTCTAAATTCTACATCTGTAGTCAATTTTGGCAAACAGACAACAATTATCAGAAAACTAAAGTGAGGATAACATGATGAAATTTAAAAACCTTGGGATACTGGCCATTACACTTACTGCATTTATCGCAGCAAGCTCGATGGCTGGTGATGTAGACAGTTCATTTGTTCTAAAACGTATACAGGAGCGCGGTGTAGTCAACATGGGGCATCGTGAGGCTTCGGTACCCTTTTCATTTATTGGTAAAGATGGTAAACCACAAGGGTATTCCGTCGATTTGTGTCACAAGATCATCGATGAAATCAAAAAAGTTACGGGTAAGTCCGACCTGGAAATCAATTATGTTCCAGTTACCTCGCAGACTCGTATCGCGCTGATGGCGAATGGAACCATCGATCTCGAATGCGGTTCTACAACCCACAACCTCACGCGCCAGAAGCAAGTTGATTATCTATCCACAACCTTTATCACAGGCACCAAGATCGCCAGTAAAAAAGGATCCGGCATCAAGGAAATTGAAGACCTGGATGGCAAGGTGGTCGCGCTTTCCCTGGGTACTACCAATGAAAAAGCAATTAAACGCGTGGCTAAAGAAAAAGGACTTAATATTCGCTATGTCATGGTGAAGGATCATCCCCAGGGGTGGTTGACCCTGGAAAGCGGACGTGCTGATGTTTATGCCTCCGATAGTGTTCTGCTCTATGGCCTTATATCCAAATCGAAAAATCCTGATCAGTTCCAGGTTACAGGTCGGTTCCTGAGCTATGACCCTTATGGAATTATGGTGCCGCATGACGACTCCACCTATCGCCGCCTCGGAGATGTGGTGCTGGCGGATATGATGCGCTCCGGTGAAGCACAGAAAATATATGACAAATGGTTCAACCCCGGCCCAACTGGTATCAATATGCCGATTAGCGATACGCTAAAAACTGCCTTTGAAATACAGGCGCTGCCACATTAATATTTGACCAGTACCTCCTCGGGCCTGTTTAGCCGGGGCAAAGACCTTAGCGTCCAGCCCCGGTTATTTTACTTAATAGTTGTTGTACTGGGAGCGGCTTTATGAATTACAACTGGAATTGGGGGATTTTAATAACAGACCCTTATTTTGGGTGGATTATTTCAGGGCTTGGCTGGACGCTGGCGGTTGCTAGCTGTGCCTGGGTGATCGCTTTTTCGCTGGGCTCGGTGATTGGCATCATGCGCACGGTCAAGCATCCGCTCATAAGTACGATAGGTGCCGCTTATGTTGAAGTCTTTCGAAACATCCCGCTGCTCGTGCAGATGTTTCTGTGGTACTTCATTTTTCCGGAATTATTACCCGAAGAAGCCGGTAACTGGGTAAAAAGAGGCATGCCCCTGCCCGAATTCTGGACTGCAGTCGTTTGTCTGGGCACCTACACGGCCTCTCGTGTTGCCGAACAGGTACGCGCAGGGATTAACGCAATTGGTATAGGACAAAGGCAGGCCGCCAGGGCCATCGGCTTGTCGCCGAGCCAGGTTTATCAATATGTGCTGCTTCCGGTCGGCTATAGAACGATTATCCCACCCATGACCAGTGAGTTTCTGGGTATCTTTAAAAATTCATCTTTAGCACTAACTATTGGCGTACTGGAACTTACCGCCCAGACCCGGCAGATCGAAGAGTATACCTTTCAGGGGTTTGAAGCGTTCACCACAGCCACGGTTTTATATATCGTAGTGACCTTTATAGTCATGGCCGTTATGCGGGTAGTCGAAAGTAAAGTGCGCATTCCCGGCGTCATTTCCCTGGGGGCGAAATAGAATGTTTGATCAATTTGATTACCAGGTTGTTATCGACTCCATTCCCTTTCTCTGGGAAGGCATGCAACTGACCTTTTTATTAACCTTTCTGGCCATAACTGGCGGACTTTTTCTGGGCGTGTTGCTGGCGCTTGCCCGGCTTTCCCATATAAAGGTTTTATCGTTTGTCGCGGGATCCTATGTCAACTTTTTTCGCTCGATGCCGCTTATCCTGGTCATTTTCTGGTTTTATTTCCTGGTGCCTTTTATTCTCGGCAGACCTGTCGGAGGGTTTTACTCGGTGCTGGTTGCATTCACTCTTTTTGAAGCGGCTTATTATTGTGAAATCATGCGGGCTGGAATACAAAGTGTAAGACAGGGTCAGTTACAGGCCGGACAGGCGATTGGACTCTCCTATAAACAAAATATGCAATACGTGGTATTGCCCCAGGCCTTTCGTAACATGATGCCTATCCTGTTGACGCAGGCCGTAATCCTGTTTCAGGATACCTCCCTGGTATACGTCGTCGGCTTACATGATTTTCTGGTCAATGCTGAGATTGTCGCCACCCGTGAAAACCGCCTGATTGAAATGTTTTCCACGGTTGCGGCAGTCTATTTCATCCTGTGCCTGTCTTTCTCTTTATCAATACGCAAACTACAACGGAAATTTTCAGTATGATCGAAATGAAAAACGTGAGTAAATGGTATGGATCTTTTTGCGTTCTTAACGATTGTTCTACCCGCGTTGAAAAGGGAGAAGTAGTGGTTGTTTGCGGGCCTTCAGGATCTGGAAAAAGCACCTTGATAAAATGTGTCAACGGTCTTGAACCTTTCCAGGAGGGTACCATTCTATTCGACGATATTTCGGTTGGTGAAGCCAAAGCCAATCTCACCAAACTTCGATCGCGCATAGGTATGGTGTTCCAGAACTTCGAGCTGTTCCCCCACATGTCCGTCATCAAAAATATCATGCTGGGCCAGGAAAAGGTTCTTGGAAGAAGTGAAGAAGAATCGGATAAACGGAGTATGGAGCTTTTACACCGGGTTGGACTTTCAGAGCATGCGCACAAGTACCCCGGCCAACTATCAGGTGGTCAGCAACAGCGCGTTGCTATAGCAAGGGGCTTAGCGATGGATCCGGATGCGATGCTTTTTGACGAACCGACCTCCGCACTGGATCCTGAAATGATCAATGAAGTGCTGGATGTCATGGTAGAGCTTGCCCAGGAAGGCATGACCATGATGGTTGTAACCCACGAAATGGGATTTGCCAGAAAAGTAGCCGACCGGGTTATATTTATGGACGAGGGTCGTATAGAAGAAGATTGTACCAAGGATGCTTTTTTTGGAGAACCCCGGGGCGAGCGCGCACAGTCATTTCTATCTAAAATTTTGCAACACTAGGGAGCCTCTGATCAATTCATGACCAATCATCTGAATGTATTCGAGGGAAGTAACTCGATAAAAAACTTTCTCAATCCCGGCAAGCACCCAATGATGCCATTGGTCGAGCTAACCGGTGAACTCAATCCTTTTGCTGGAAACAGGGTTCGTATCTTTGCCAAGTTAATGACGTTCTCACCGCTTGCCAACGTCAAGGCGATACCCGCATTTAACATGATACGTGAACTGTATCAACGCGGGGGGCTTGAAAACGTCGATAATATTATTGAAAACTCTTCGGGCAATACGGTTTTATCCCTCGCCCTGGCCGCGCATCAGTTTGGCGGGATAAAAACGTCATCCTATATCCCTGCTGAAATATCTCTGAACAAATTATTGATGTTATTGTTTTTTGGGGTGCAACCCATCGTCAACCAGGAACCGCCGCTGCCCGACGCGAATGACCCCCGAAGCGGCGTATGCAAGGCGAGAGAAAAAGGTGCGCAGCCAGGCTGGATCAACCCCGGTCAATATGACAACCCGGATAACCCGAAAGCGCATCAAAAATGGACAGCAAAACAAATCTGGAAACAAACCAGGGGCCGGATCAATGTACTGTGCGCCGGACTTGGTACGACGGGAACAATATCAGGCACGGCAAAACAATTAAAAAAGAAAAAGCCGACTATCCAGGTTGTTGGCGTTATGCGGGAGCAGAATAGTTATGTACCGGGTGTTCGCACCAAAGGCCTGTTGCAACTGGTAGGGTTTGACTGGGAAAAACAGGTCGATACCATTGAAGAAGTTAAAACGGTGGAGTCCTACCGGAAAAGCATGCAGCTGAGCCGCAACGGCATTGTGGTTGGACCCAGTTCGGGTTTCGCGTTATGCGGCCTGTTGAACTACCTGGAAAACCGGGTGAAAAATAACACGCTGGATGAATTACGCGATAAGGACGAGGATATTAGCTGCGTCTTCATTTGTCCGGACGGCCCCGTTCCCTATCTGGATGAATACTTCAAATACCTCGATCCCTCGGATTTCCCGGAAATCCTGAATCGTGAATTGCTTCAGAATAAACCCTGATAACAATACATTTCGAGGTTAAAATAATTTGTCTTCAAAAATAACAAAAGAACTCGAATCTTGCGACCAAACTGGCGACTGGTTTTATCCAGAGTGGGCCGTTAACGCGAAATACAATAAGCCGTTTTATGTCAGGGATACTGACAGTGCCCTGGGTCGGTACAATATTCAGACAAAGGCAATTAGCCTGAAAGATCTGGCCCTGCTTCACGGCCATTTATGTGATGGGCTGGTAATTGCATATGTCGCGATTCGTACTGTGTTCAACCGCCTGTTCCCCGATGGGGTAGTCGACCGAACGGATTTACGCGTGGTTTCAAAAAATGGCCCCTGCTGGATTGATGCGGCCGCCCTGATGACGGGTGCCAGAATAAACTTCAAATCACTCAGAGTGGATGCATCTATGGGCGAAGGTTTTATTCTCCAGAAGTGTTCAACCGGGGTGGCATACCGGGTTCGATTAAAAGCAGCTGTGTTCCCGGAAGATCAGGCGGAACTGGAGAACGAAATACGTGCAGCACGACGTGCAGGTAAACCGGTAAGCGCAGTAAAAATTGATCGAATTGAAGCTATGCACGATGCCTTAAGCCTTAAGATGCTAACAACCGATCCCGATCAGTTATTTGATATAGAGCAACTTGAAAATTACACTTTTAATTTTAATGACCTGTATGGCGAACGAGGTGATGTCATTAATAAGGATATGCCTCGATAAATCCGAAATCAGAGTCACCTTCAGGCAATATTCGGCCTAGACCTCAATAGCGCTGGCCTCGATTTCTTCCAATTGCTCCTGGATCATTTCTTCATCCTCGATCATCACCGGGTCGCAGTAGAGTGTGACAATAAACTCCGTTCCTACATTCAGGCTTGAAGTCACCTCAATATTGCCGCCGTATCGTCGTACTAATCCATAACTGATTGATAGGCCCAGGCCGGTACCTTCACCCTGACCCCTGGTGGTGTAAAACGGATTAAATGCCTTGCTGACAATATTTTCAGCCATGCCATGACCGTTATCCTGGATAAAAATTTGTACTCCCTTTCCCTGAAAGTCATTGGTCCCGATACTGATGCGGCCGTTTCGTGACGGTAGTGCCTGGATAGCATTGCTAAACAGATTAACCAGGACCTGTTGCAACTCCTGCTGGTTGATACTAATTTTCAATGTTGATTGTAAATGCAAATCAATTTTGTAATCCAGATCGGAACGCAAATGATGAACCAGTTTTAAAGTTTCACTGATAAGCGTATTAACGTCGATTTCAGTCATGTAACCCGCGTAGGCATCGGGCCTGGCATATTGAAGCAGGTTGTTGGTAATGTCTTTGATACGATAAATCTGATTAACCACCAGATCGATCTCGTCCTGAACCGGATCCAGGCTTGACCCCATTTCAGCAATAATGACATCGAGATTGCCGAGCATCACCGCGGTAGGATTATTTATTTCATGCGCGACCCCGGCGGTTAGTTCGCCCAGGGCGGCCAGTTTTTCGGCTATTACCAGCTTTTGCCGGGTTTTTCGTAATACCTGGATAGTATTAACCAGTTCTTTATTTTTTTGCTTTAATTCTGAAGTTCTTTCTTCTATTTTTTCTTCCAGTTCATCTGCCCAGTTTTGGATCAATAATTTGCGCTCATTCAACAGGTCCAGCATGGTGTCTAATTCATTCGCAAGCGCGCCTATTTCATCCTTTGAAGAAATTTTTCCGATTCTTTTCTCTTCGCCCGCACGGGTTGCGTGTACCACCGAGCTCATCAATTCTATCGGCTTAAATATAGACTTGGCGCCTTTTACTGCGACCAGGGCGGTCAATCCCATTAACGCGAAAAATAGTAAAACCAGCACTATCAGGGCATTGATGAGTGACTGGCGATAGGGCGCCTCAAGAAATCCCGCGTACAGCATGCCAACCCGATTGCCGTCGACATCAATAATGGGTTCGTAAGATGAGATATACCAGTCGTTTACAACGAAGGCGCGGGCGATCCAGGTATTGCCCTGGTCGAGAACATTGGTGCGAACTTCATTCGATACCCGGGTTCCCAGTGCTCTTTCACCCGGCCGGATCGGTACGTTGGTGGTAATGCGAACATCGTCTAAAAATACGGTGACGGTACCGATGCTGCCACTAGCCAGGCTGCCCGGACCGTATACCAGGTCTCTGATTACATCGACAAAGGTAAAATTGGCGTTCAGCAACACACCCGCATCAAGGATGGCGAGTACATTTGAATTGGCATCGACGATGGGGTAGAGCGCCCGGATCATCATGCCGCGGTCCTCGACAACACTATCGGTAGGCCGGGCTCGCGGGGTATCGATCAACGGTAATAGCACCTGGCTGGCAAGATTTTCATGATCCAGGTCACTGGCGCTGAATATTTCCACACCAGACGATGGGATGCCTTTTTTTGCCGCCTCGAGCGCGGAAGAGGGGCGAGAGTAGAGCGAAGCGGGTCCAGATCGGTCGCCTATCGTTATTTTGCCGTTCTTATCCATCAGGTGAATATAGGAAAAAGAGTTTTGCTTTTGTAGCTGCTCGATTTGCTTGCGAATCGAAGCTGAATTGCCAAGCGACAACTCGGTTCTAAATGAAAATGATTCGGCAGTTTTACCGAGTGCATTCAGGTAGTCGCGTTTAATTCTTTCAAACAGATCGTGAGATACCGAAAGGTCGGTGTTTACCTTGATATAAAATTGTTCGTAACTGAAGGTGGCGCCCCAGTATATCGCTAGTGCCAGGGCTATCGGCATGACCAGTAATATCGGAAACAGAACCAGTACCAGCAGCTTGTAGCGAACCGTGTTTCTAATATTACTAAAGATTTTAGTCAGACCAGGCATTTGAGCAAACCTACATTATTTTTTCCCAGGCGGTTACTTTTCTTTCCAGGGTCTTTCTGGATACTCCGAGTCGTCGTGCCGCTGCTGATTTGTTTCCATTTTCCATGTTTAATATTCTCAAAATGTGCTTTTTCTCGATGTCTTCGAGTAGGATACTGGATTCCTGATTCTCATCGGCCAGGCCAGGTTGTACCGAGCCCCCGATAGCCTCGCCAGGGGGCGTGTTGAGCAGAAGGCTGCGTTCGATTACATTTTTCAATTCACGTACATTACCAGGCCATTCATAATTAGCTAAAACGGCTAAGTCATCGGTACTGAGTCTCGATGACTTAACACCCAGTCCAGCGGATATAGTGTCGATGAAATGCTGAGACAATGCCTTTAGATCCTCTATCCTTTCACGCAGTGGCGGAATCTCCAGGTTTAACACGTTGAGTCGGAAAAACAGATCTTCGCGGAAACCGCCTTGTTTAACGCATTGTTCCAGTTTTTTATTGGTGGCGGCGATAATCCGCACGTCGACAGGGATTTCCTGATTTGACCCGACCGGGCGAATTTTTTTCTCGTCCAGTACACGTAATAAATGAGCCTGCATGGGGAGAGGCATTTCACCGATCTCATCGAGAAACAGGGTGCCGCCATTGGCGTAGCTGAAAAGACCCTCACGTCCCTGGTGGGCGCCGGTAAAAGCACCTTTCACGTGTCCAAACAATTCACTTTCGAGTAATTCAGCCGACATCGCACCACAATTAACCGGAACAAAAATACCCGTTCTGCCGCTCATCTCGTGAATACTCCTGGCAGCTAGTTCCTTGCCGGTACCCGATTCGCCTTCTAACAATATGGTAGAGGGCATCGGGGCCACGCGCTTGATTATCTCGCACAATTTCTGAATTGATGGAGATTCGCCAATCATGCCGGATTTGTCATAAATCTTGTCTACCTGGCGACGCAATACAAAATTTTCTCTCTTGATATTCTGTCGTTCAATACAACGGTCAACCGCATTTAAGATTTGATCCATCCTGAATGGCTTGATAATAAAATCGGCTGCTCCGGCCCGGATTGCCTCGATGGCGATATCCAGTTGCGCGTGGGCTGTAATGAAAATTACCGGTGTATGGCAACCGGACTCACGCAGGCTCTGTACCCACTCGACGCCCGAACCACCGGGTAACTTGATGTCGGCAATAATCAGGTCAAAATGGCAGCGCTGGCGTAGTTCTTCCGCTATTTCGAGGTTCTCGGCGGATTCGATGAAACCGAGATATTTGGTTAAGCCTTTAATGAGGAAGTTTCTGATTCCGTGTTCGTCGTCAATTACCAGAATGGAGCGATGCTTTAGGTATTTCTTATCGGAAACTTCGCTTTTGTCAGCATGTTCATCTTTGAATGCAGGCTGGTTCACTATGGAATCTCGCTACCTAATTTTAGAAGATTTCATCTTCGATTTATTATTGGTCTATGTTTAATCCCGCCACTATTGCTTCAGCAGCAGCGAGATGATCGACCATCATAGACCAGGGCCGGCCTTAAGACTATCCCGGTTAAGATTATCCTTTCTTTTTCCCATGCACTCCGTTGCCATTTGAGCATCAACAGGCTGACAGGTTAACATATAGACTTCAATCGGTAGAAAACGTGCCCCTTAATGACTAAAGGCAGTAAAACACCTTTCATGGCCGCGCCCCGGCTGCGGCCAGTCGAATCTGGTTTTCAGATTCTCGATGGGCTTTGTGAGGCGTATATTGTCGATGTCGGCGGTTATATATGCGTGCCAGACCGGCTTGACTGACAAAAATGCGACCGCTTAAGGATGTCAGGATATTTTTTGCGCTGTGGCCGAATGATGAAATCCGGCATCGAATCGCCGAAAACCTCGGGCTTTTCAATTTAGATAGCAATAAAAGCCGTCTCGTTACCAACGCTAACCTGCATATGACCTTGCATTTTGTAGGCAATGCGTCGTTTACGGAAATGAACTGCCTCAACTTGCAGGCCAGGCTCACGGAGGCTAAACCTTTTAGTTTAACGTTGGATTGTTCGGGTTATTTTAAAAA
>QNFD01000040.1 GCA_003645435.1 Gammaproteobacteria bacterium
CCAGCGCCAGGAATGAACTAAAGAAAGGAGATATCGACCTTGTAGTTAGCGATATTCGCTTGCCTGATGGCACTGGTATTGAGCTGTTTTCCCATATCTCAAACTACTTCCCCGGTATCCCGGTAATCCTCATGACAGCCTACGGCGATATATCAGATGCTGTTAGTCTGGTAAAAGCGGGAGCACTCGATTATCTGACCAAGCCCTTTGATATCAGCGACTTCATTAAGAAGGTGGAACAACATCTATCCCGCATCGCCGATACCCATTTAACATTGGGCGCGGGCGATGAAAACCGATTTAAACCAGGCAGTGGACATCTCGGCAAGAGCTCTGCAATGCGTAAGCTTGAGCGGCTGGTGGCTCGCCTTAGCAAGAGTGACAGCTCGGTATTAATCACTGGTGAATCCGGTGTTGGTAAAGAAGTAGTCGCGACACTAATCCACGACAACAGTCTTCGCGCCAACAAACCTATGATCAGGGTCAACTGTGCTGCGCTGTCATCCAGCTTGATTGAGAGTGAACTGTTTGGTCACGAGAAGGGTGCTTTCACTGGTGCAACACGACAGCGTATAGGGAGATTTGAACAGGCCCAGGGAGGAACTATTTTCCTCGATGAAATCGCCGAAATATCACCCGACATACAGGTCAAATTGCTACGTGTGCTGCAGGAGCGTGAGATCGAACGTGTCGGCGGCATGGAACCGATCACTCTCGATGTCAGGATCATTGCCGCAACCCAGGTAGCCCTGGAAGAGTCGCTTAAGAAGCATGAATTTCGGAGCGATCTTTATTGGCGGCTCAATGTAATTCATGTTGATATTCCACCCTTGCGCAAGCGACCGGAAGACATTATTTATCTTGCCAGATTGTTTGTAACTGAACTGGCGAAAAAAACTGGAAGTAAAATTAAAGGGCTGTCGAAACAAGCAGAGTTGCATCTTCAATCCATGCCATTTCCTGGAAACGTTCGCGAACTAAAAAATATTATTGAAAGAGCTGTCGCCTTGTGTGATGCACCCTGGATTGGTTCCGTCGATCTGCTGACCGAGGAGATCGAAAACTTCGACATCAATACAACGACACTGAAGCAAACAATTGAAGAAGCCGAGCGTCAGGCTATCAGCAGTGCATTGGCCGAAAATGACGGTAAAATTAAACAGGCCGCAGATCACCTGGGAATTTCACGAAAAAATCTTTGGGAGAAGATGAAACGTTACGGGATCGAGAAGTAACATGGACTGATTCCAGCCCTAATAAGGGAACACCAGAGGTTCGTCCACTCCCACAGTAAACAGAGGTCAGCCCCGACCCCCATACTCCCGCTTCTTGTCTTCTGGCCCTTCATTTGAATCCTCGTCTTCCGCGGAGACGCTCGCCTCGAGCACCTCAGAGGTAACTGAATGAGACACTTCCTTGACAAAGGTGAGTGTAGGTGCTGATTCACTCCATTGCCAAATGGGCAGGCTCTGGTCGTGCTGACTCACAAAAAGATTTTCGAGGAGCATGTTGAAGAAGGCATTCGTGACTATGAAAACTGCGTTGAATGTCATCGTAGTGGTGATGAGGATGAAGCTAAACGTATCTGGCGTTCGAAAGATTTTAGTACAGGTAAGCTAAGACCATACGAGACAGATCGGGACAAAGAAAGAAAATACGACCATGGCGATGACGATGACGACTAAAAATGTAATATCTGTATTAGGTTAAACGGTACTGACAAGTTAACCTGATTTTCTGTCAATCTGGAATTCAAATTTACGTTTTCCTCCTCCCGGAATCTATGACTTAACATCACCTGGCCGCTCTCGTTTATCGCCTAGATCGATTAGCTTGTCAGTAATAGCTGGGCTTCATTGCCTCCACCCTGCCGGGGCTTGTGCGTAATCTTCCAGTCCAGAGCCTGGCATAGCTGGTACACAATGGCGAGGCCGAGACCACTTCCACCGGTTTCCAGGTTACGCGAACCCTCTAATCTGTAAAACGGACGAAAAACAGCTTCGAGTTCTTTCTCGGGTATGCCAGGGCCTCTGTCCATAATAGAAATTAATGGAAAGCCTCCCTGTATGCTTAACTCAATAGAGACGGGTGTATTACTACCATAACGCAGCGCATTTTCGACCAGATTACGTAATATCCTTAAAAAACTTTGCAACGGAAGTGTCCAGATCAGGTTATTTTCAAGCGAGGGGTCAGCCTGAAACAAGACCCTGGATTCACTATCTGGATGTCGTAACAGCCACTCGGCCTCAAGCTGCGAGGCCAGGGTTGACAATAAACTAACCAGGTCCCGTTGCTTTAATGGTTCTTTTTTATCGATACCCCGCGCGAGTAACATCGCTTGCTCTAATAGTTGCTCCATCTCCCCGACGCTGCTCTCAAAACCGGAACGGTATGCCGAATCAATTGAGTCAGCATTTATTTCGAGGGCTAGACGAATACGTGTCAAAGGAGTTCTAAGGTCGTGAGAAATTCCCGCTAGAAGCGTGGTTCTATTCTCCAGCAACTCGGATACCTCTTGCGACATTCGGTTGAAGTTTCGCGCCAGAGTAACAATTTCATCAGGCCCGTTGTCTTCAACAATTATTATTTTCCCACCCTTCCCCACCGTGGTCGTGGCAGAGGAGAGTATTGCAAGCGGGCGGCTGATGCGTAAAGCAATGGAAAGCGCAGTACCGATTGCCAGCACCAGGACCGCAATAACCATCGCTAATAAAACCAAGGGAGGATGAGCACCAATGCGTTCTAGTGATATACCTAATTGAAGTGGTGGTACTGACAAGTTAACTGCCGTTCGGCGACAATAGTCGAATGAATAAATCAAATATGTACAAGCGATACCGATTCCCGGCAGAAATCATCCAATACACTGTTTGGCTCTATTATCGATTTAATCTCAGCCACCGTGATGTTGAGGATCTGTTGGCAGAGCGGGGCATTTCCGTCAGCTATGAGACGATCCGATTGTGGTGTATTAAATTTGGCCCAAAATATGCTAATAGGCTAAAGAGAAAACATCAGGGATATGGCGATACATTTTTCATCGATGAGGTATTCGTCAAGATTGATGGTAAACAACATTACCTCTGGCGAGCGGTTGACCAGGATGGCGAAGTTGTTGATGTGTTTCTCCAAAAACGGCAAGATGGTGCGGCTGCAAGGCGATTTTTTAAAAGGCTTTTGACGAAGCATAGAGATAAACCCAGAAAAATAGTAACGGATAAGTTGAGAAGCTATGGTGTGGCACACCGAGAGTTAATACCAGATACGATTCACGATACATCTCGGTATGCAAATAATCGTGCAGAGCTTTCACACCAGTCAACTAGAGTCCGAGAACGGGGGATGCGAAAATTCAAATCGATGAAACAGGCACAACGATTTCTGGGTATTCATGCCACCGTGTACAATCTTTTCAATCTCGGTCGTCACCTGGTTTCTGCGAAGATTTATAGATTACTTCGATTGCGTGCTTTTGCGTCCTGGGAAATTGTAGTAGCTTGAAGAGGTAATATTTACGCGAGTTTTTACCGGTTCAAGAAGTTAACTTGTCAATACCGATTTGAGAGGTGATTCGGGAAGTCGGTCGATGTGTGTTTGGTGGGTGATGAGTTGCATCTTTGAGTACCTTAGTATGTGTTTATTCATATAAGGTACCGAGATTTGCGCAATGTATAATCTGACAACCGCCGAGTGTATTATGGGAAAGGGCAGGAAATACTGGATCAGAGGCATATCTAAATTAGACACGTTGGCCATGCGCCGAAAGATGCATTACGATAACCGAAATAATTTTAACCTGATGAGCTGAACTGTCTCTTAAATCAGGACACCATCTGTCCAGATTGGCATGACGACGTACAGCCATGCATCACCACGCAGTTTGGCTGTTAAATTGCCATATACTCTGTTATACACACCCTTTCGACTACTAATTGTTTAACGGTTAATTTTATGGCCAACAGGCAACCTGGCGATGGGTAATAAACCGAATCCCGCAGATAAAAAGTTGTATGTAGTCATTTGCATCTTGGTCGTTGCAATTTTTTCTGTATTTATTGTACACGTACTTCCAATACTTCGTGTTGCTGAAAACCTGCTGTACGACTTGCGAATTAGTTATTTGTCACTCCCGCAGGAGCAGTCATCCGACATTGTAATTGTCAGCATAACAGAGGAAACATTGTCGACATTACCATACCGCTCTCCAGTCGACCGTCAGTTTGTTAATGAATTATTACTTGATCTGGACAAAAAGGATGCGAAGGTAATCGGACTTGATATTTTGATCGATCAAGCCACTGAACCTGATAAAGATTCCGCACTTCGGAAAACACTAACATCTATACAAACACCATTGGTCGTAGCAACTGCAGGGAAAGAGGATGGATTACTACGTCCTCAAATCGATTATCTCAGTGCTTTTCTGGATGATGTTGAGCAGGGATCTGCAGCTGTATTTAAGGATACGGTTGATGGTGTAATTCGAAATTTCCCAATTCGGGATTCGTTTGGTGATCCAGACAGATTAGGATTTGTTGCGCGAATAGCCAAAACCATAGGGCTCAATTTACCTGAGGAAAATTCACTACCGATCGATTTTAAACACGGTCCCGATAGCGAAACACCACTCTTGCCTATTTATCCTGCCCACACTGTTGCACTACTACCCAAAGAGTGGTTTTCTGGGAAAATCGTGCTCATCGGTTTCGAGCTTGGTTTTGAAGACAGGCACCTTACCCCATTGACTCGCGGTCGTGTAGCTTCGACTGGGCTCACCGGCATCCAAATTCATGCGCAAGCGCTCGCCCAGTTGCTGGATAATCGCGAGATTTCTATTCCTGGCGTTGCATGGAATTTCACGATAGCACTTGTCTTCGCATGCCTTGGTATCAGCCTTCTACTTTTGCAACTGAAGCTTCGAACACAGATTTTGCTTGTAGTGGCACTTCTTTTTGCAATTTGGGCCGGTGGCGCGTTAATTTTTATCTTCAATAACACAATGATCAAACTCTTATCGCCAATTCTAGCGTTAGTATTGTCGAGTCTGATATCGATTATTTATCAATGGCGAGAGGAACAATCTAAAAGACAGTTTATTCACTATGCTTTTTCCAAGTACATGTCGTGCAGTTATGTGAATCAGCTTGCTGCTAATCCTGACCTGTTGAAGGTAAGTGGCGAACACAGAGAGATAACCTTTTTATTCACCGACTTGGCGGGCTTTACACCACTAACCGAAAAAATGGCACCAGAAATTCTGGTATCGTTAATTAACGAGTACCTGGATAAGACCTGTGAAATTGTTACCCGTCACGGTGGCATGGTTGCCTCTATTGTGGGTGATGCTCTGCACGTCCTGTATAATGCACCTATCTATCAAGTTGACCACGCACAACGGGCCGTCGATGCCGGCATTGAACTGGATGTGTTTTGCCAGAAATTTGCAGCCCGTAAGCGCTCTCAAGGTATACCTTTGGATGTGACACGCATTGGAATTAATACAGGAGTCACCGTAATCGGGAATTTTGGTGGTAAGGAACGAATTGAATACACAGCAATGGGGGATGCCATTAACACGGCCGCACGCCTTGAAAGTGTTAACAAACACCTGGGTACACGCGTTTGTGTTAGTGAGTCAACTGTAAACCAATGCAGCGGGATAACTTTTCGCCCTGTTGGCAGTCTCGTACTTAAAGGAAAATTAGATAGTGTAACTGTATTCGAACCAATGGAAATGTTACCTACAAAACAAGCCGATCATGCCAGTTATATTCAAGCATATCAGAAGATGGAAAAAAACGATCCGGGGGCATTGGATGCCTTTAGAAACCTGTCTGGACTGTTCAACGACGATCCTTTAGTGTCATTCCATTTGGACCGGCTGAAGAAAGGTGAATCTGGGGCAACGATAATAATGGATGAGAAATAACCATGCGAAAACTCTTTGCTGCGGTAATACTTTTACTTTTGTCTGGACCGTTAAGCGCTGAAAACGGGTTGGTAGTGATCACTGCGATTCATACCACCATTGTAAAAGGCGCAATCATCAAACCCACCCAGACTATTGAATTACAGTCGGGTGAATCATTAAAATTGTTATCATCAGCGGGCGGCATCATTCAGGTGCAAGGTCCATACAGCGGAACCATTGTACTCGAATCTAAAGCGGGAGATAGTTCAGTTATCGATTCAGTGTCCGAGTTAGTCAAGAACAGCAAATCGACCGACTTTACTTTAGCGATATTTCGAAATTCATCGGTAACCACGCCAACCTACCGACCCGATATCTGGGGTATCGATATCAGAAAGTCTGGAAAATACTGTTTGCGACCAAATCTACCGGCCCACCTATGGTGGCCACAGGCATCACAGGGTGAATGGATTACCTTGACCGACACCACTAACTCGCGGTCGATAGAGATGGAGTGGCCTGATCGGAAAAACTATACAACCTGGCCGAAAAATTTACCACTGGATGGCCGCTTTTCATATTCAGTTAAAAACAATCAGGCAGCACTTTCTTCCGAATTTAAAATACAGTTGTTGCCAGCCGATATGGAGGGCGATATGGAGCAAATTGCGTGGATGTCAGATCATGATTGTAAAAAGCAGGCAACACGTCTTCTCGGAACGATAGTAAATGAAAGTCAGTAACCAATTAAAGGTATGGGAAATTCTTATGCCAGAAATAAATGTACCTTGTTAGCCCATCGCAATAAATGCGATTCGAATTACACCTAGCTGCCGCCATCACCTATTAGTGTGAACGGTGCCCAGAATATCGGATGTGCATAGGAAAAAACTGGTTTGCCATCGCTACCGGTTTCTGCCGCTTCATCGATCATATGCAGCCTAGTCTGCTGCAATGCCCGCGAACGACCCATCGATTCATCTTTTGCCTGTAAACCAAACAGCGTCTTTGTTAATTCAGCGGTTGCATTTGAATGCACCGGCCAATTCGATACCAGCAATGAGCGGGCACCCGCATAAAAGAATGCTCGTCCGAGCCCAGAAATTGCTTCAGCACCCTCACCATCTCCGGCTGCGGTATTACACGCTGACAGCACTACCCAGTCCGCATTCAGCTTGAGGCCTAATATTTCTCCCAGGGTTAACAGACCATCCCCCTCGACATTGGCAATCTCGGGTGCGGTCAGGGCCAGGGCCGGCTGGTCCAGGCCGTTCAAGTCACCCGGGATCAGACCATGGGTCGCGAACATCAACACTTCGACAGCGTCAAGTTTCATTCCCTTAATTTGCATCTCATTGGCCCGCTTGCCAGTGAAAACTGATATCTCAGGGTCTGCCCCCAGGCTGGTAGCGATACTCCTGAGTTCCTGGTCCGTGGCTGGCAATCTGGGTAGCAAGCCTAGTTCGGCGCTATCTACGGACCTGGTCTGCGGGACGCTTCTGAGTTTGATTGAAAATCCCCGGGTAGCAGGTAGAGCCGCCAATTGGACGTTTTTCTCGATCGCAGCATTACTGGCCTGGGTCTGATTGAAGTAGGGGTCCCCGAACCCGATAAAAGGTTGGCGGTCAGTACTCATAGCCCCCCGGGAGCGGTGAATACTTTGCAGAGAGATTACCGCTGGAAGGTAAGTTATCGCTTTTTCACGTGCGAACCACTGAACATCTCGGTAGCGGTCAAACAATAGGCCGCGATCCCGTGGCAGATCATCTGGACTTAAAGTCAGCATTGAAAAAGGCAAAGTACCTAGCGGCCCATCTGCCACAATAAATACTTCGGTTGCATTGGCCAATTCACTAATAACGGGCATTAACAACAGCTGGTAAAGGCTATGGGTCAATTTGGTATCAAGCTCTGGAATGTCATCGAGGGTAGAAATAGATCCGGGGTCGACGGCTTTTCTTAAATCTGAAACCATTTTACTCAGCTCAGAATGTGACACATCAATTTGCGACCATTTCATCGATCCATTTGGGGAAATTGCCCAAACAATTGTTTGATTATTTAACACGTGATAAACCACAATTGCCTGGTGTGCTTTCAAATATGACCTGATCTGTGACTCCGTCAAGGGCTGTGGATTAATTAAACTTGAATACTCGGGGAAGCGACTGCCGAGTTCATCATCCAGAGCGGTTAAAGCCAGTCGAAAAGCTTGAACCCTGGCTCGAATATCATTTAGCTGGCTAATACTGTTACTGGCCGATGTGCTGAGATAAGCGAGCGTCTGTTGGAGTAGCTTTAAACCCTCGGTAGCATCCTGATGTTGACGAATCAGGCTGGCCAGGTCTTCATTCGACACAACCATTCTAGCTGAAGTAGCGGAAATGGCTTTTCGTACCTGTCCATCGTGGGCGGTTGTTGCAATCCCGAGGAGTTCATTTGGAATATCCAGTTCTATGGTACTTGCCGCAATCTGACCCTGTTCCGAAAGCAGGAAGTGCATATAAGCGCCTAAAATTCGTTCCCGCCTGGCGAGATTTACATTTTCCAGGGAGGAACCCGATAGTCCGGGAATGATTTCTTTGAACAGTTCCAAAGCTTGTTCCCCTTTTCCCTGCTCAAGTAACGCGAGTGCCATAATGCCGCCCAGCTCGGCCTGCGTTACATTGGTAGTTTGGAGATCACCGCTCTGGGTTTGCGCCGAAGTTGAAAGAATCTGGACGGCTCGGTCGGCGGCACCGGTATTGATGAGCGCTTCCACATAGTTCATATTTGAGCCGAAGATACGGTCAAATAAATCTTTAAATGATGCAAGGTCGATTCTTGCCGCTTCAATCTCCGCTATTATCCCGGTCCAGTCCTGGTTAACCGCGAGCACAGATATGAGTGACCGTCGAGCTTCAATCAAACCAAGAGCCTGGGGATCCGCGCACGCGACCTCAAACATGTTAATAGCAGTTCGAGCCAGGTAATCTGCTTCATCCACCCGACCTTGAGCAACCACGGCCTCCGCCATCACGGCCAGTAGTTCTCCTGTATAAGGGTTAAATAAATTTGCTTGCGGGATCACCAAATTATCCTGCATCGACCATTTAACCGCGACCTCGATGGCCTCCCTGGAGACTGCTTCAGCTTCAACAAAACGTCCTTGTCTAACCAAAAGCCTGGCTAGATCTGCTCGAAGGGTTACAACATCGTGTTCCCACAATACGGAAGACAGGGCGGTTCTATATAATCTCTCGGCCGCCGAAAAATCACCCTTCACATTAGCGAGGCGGGCATCACTGGCTCGAGCTATCTTCTGTCTCTGTGCCCAGCCCCCAGCAGTGTCTCTCCTTATTCCAGAATCAACCCCCCTTAGATGTGAGGCAGCTCGTGAAGCCTCTCGGCGATTACCTAGCTTCGTTTGAGCTTCTACGAGTTTGTGATACATCCATCTTCGCTCACGACGTAGTCCCTCTGGAAGAGAACGAGGTGCGGACTCGATGATTTCGATTGCCCTGTCAAACTGACCGGCGATAATTTCGAAATCAACTTGATAGAAAAGAAAGTAGGCTGCCATTTGACGATCAGCACCATTCCTGGCATTTCTCAGTTCTTCCATCGAAAATTCGAGTTCTTCCTGTCGAATTTCTCTATGCTCTTTACAATTAGCGGGCACGATTTGTAAATCACCAATCATGCTCCGAATGTCGCTGATGGTACGTGGGGGAGACTGAAATGCGGCAGGCTGAAATTCGACAGCGACCTGTCTGGCGTCTTCCAGGTCCATCGCCGTGACCTGACAGCCAGCGACCAATACAGGCGTGATCCCGAGTATCAATTTCCTGAAAATTGTAATCAATGCTCCCATCATGCTCACTACGATTCCCTAAGCCCGACAGACTGCCGGTCAATCAATTTCTCAGTATATTGCTATTGAACAGTAATATAAGCAAGCTGCTGGCTGCGCGATCAGCCTGTTGCTAAAGTTAGCAGACCGGATCTTGCTTAGCTGCCACCGTCGCCCATTAGCGTCACCGGTGCCCAGAATATTGGATGGGCATAGGCATCCACCCGTAATAGGTGCTTGTATTTCAGACATCCCGTACTCCTCTAGCAAAAACAGTGTTGGGAAAATTATTATATGAATCCAGGCGACAACTATCCTGACAGAGAGGGATACTGTTGAAAAACTCGCTAAATTGACTGCGTGATTTTTCCGATGAAAACCAAACTATCCTGAACTTCATTTACCAATAGGCTCTAGAGTTTAACAGTGACGCTGTAAGAACAGACCACGATAACTATGATCCCCTCCGTGTGTTAGGTTCGATAGAAAGGTTAAAACGCAAATGGCTTGGTCCGGTTTAAAGATTTCGAGTTTTTCAACAGAATCTGCCAATAGCGGTTATTCGCTATTATCATGAACGGGTTATAAAGACTTCGTAAAGCTCGATTAACATTGACCCCGAAGATTCTGTACGTCGTCAACCCAAATTGGACGGATGGTGTCCTGATTTAAGAGACAGTTCAGCTCATCAGGTTTAAATTGTTTCGGTTATCGTAATGCATCTTTCGCCGCATGGCCAAGGTGTTTAATTTGATTACCCCTCTTTGATCCAGTGTACCCCGTCAGCCCCAGTTGGACAGTTTAGCCTGATTGCCTAAGAGACAGTTTTAGCTCATCGTTAACCTGAAGCGGCGCCAATAACACCACGCAGTCTCAGAAAGTCGGATTCTGGGGTAATAATTGAGAAAATATGGCAATAGACACGATTCCCGACAGTCCCCGTGCCACCCATCGGGTAACCGTTTGAAAAACAATGAAAATGGTGCCCAGGGGCGGAATCGAACCACCGGCACGAGGATTTTCAGTCCAAGTAACTCTTTGTTTTTATTGCAGAAAGTTCAAGAAAACTAAGCGATTTATTTTTGTGCTATCCCCCTTTTCACGCCACCCGAACCTATCCCGAAATTAATTTCAGTACTCGAACACTGAATTCGGAAAACTTATTCGGGAACCTGAATATACTCAATGTGTTAGTCAAATCGAACTTCACCCGAACCTCGAACCTAACCCGAACGCTGGATCCCGAAAACTGTTATCTCCCGAACTCCTTCTCGAACATCACACCGCAGGCACTGTGCCGAAGTGGAATATTGGGAGAGCCCGAACCCTGCTTGAAAAACTGGAAACCTGAAAATCTGGTAGTGTCGCCGGGAATCCGGGCTCGAGAGTCTCCCGGAGTGGTACGGTTCGGATCGGCATGGGGGTTGGGATGCCGACCCCTAAACGACCCCAGAGTGGGCAATCTGGAGTGTTCCAGATTCAGATCAAATAGGCAAGTATCGGCACGATATAGTTACTCATGCCCGTTCTCGGCCATACTGGTAAGGCTGCAGGTAACTGTTCTCAGCATCCCGCTCCAGTAGGCCCTGGCGCTCAAGATATCGTCCGACTCGTCGGGCGATAGTTGAGTTAGCTCCTGGATGGTCGGTGAACTGACCCAGCGAAATCGAGCTGATCCATCGAGGCGGTCGACATACACCCCATCCAGAAACAGCATATGAAAGTGAATATTCAGGTTCAGTGCACTACCAAATCGCTGGATCAACGTTACCGCGCCCGTGCGGGCTGCCTTTTTCGAATAATCTGCCTTCTTGACCAGATGCATGGAGATGACACGGTAAACGATACCCAGCACCTGATTTTCGCCGGTGGTTTATGGGGGATCATATTTTTAATTCCTATCTATAATAGGTCGCCCATTAAAAAAGGGGTCACACTTAGCGTATTACCCTGGCTATCGAGTGCTTTTATTGTTTTTCCATTTAGAATGGAGATGGGATGGTTTGGTTTAGGCTTTGGCCTCGGAACACCTATATGGACTTTATTCTTTGCTGCTATATGGGGTGTTACTGGAACATTGTTTTTGTCGAAGTTTTCAATAGTTATTAAAAATTAAAATAATATACTGGTTAGTTTCTAACCGAGGGTTGACGTACAGCTTGACCATTAGATAAGCCTGTTAAATACACTTCTAAATCGGTGTATTCCTTACTACCTATGGCAATGGGCTGGGTGCCTCCAGAACGGTTGCA
>QNFD01000041.1 GCA_003645435.1 Gammaproteobacteria bacterium
CCGGTAAATTCCAAACGAAGCGGCCTGGCCATAGGTTAAAGGAATCCAGTTTTTAACATGCAGCAAGCCTAGCAGGAAGGGAATCATAAATCAAAGACCTGACCCCATGACCTTTTTCTAATGATCATAAGTTGGTCTTAGGGGCGTTAACGATGGCGATATGGCGCCGTGGACAAGCCCGGGATGTGATTGTGCATTCAGATCGAGGAGCAACCTATGCATCTGGTGAGTACCAGCAACTACTGAAGCAGCACCAACTTATCTGCAGCATGAGCCGGAAAGGCGAGTGTCTGGACAATGCTGTAGCCGAGAGCTTCTTCAGTTCTTTGAAAACAGAGTTGGTCGATCACGAGGATTACCAGACGAAACAGGAAGCCAAACAAAGCACACCTTGTGACCCCATTGCACATTTTGACTTTCTTGTCCCTTGACCCCTTTCTTGTCCTTCTTTATCCGCGGTGTCGACTAATTATAATTTGCTATCGCATTTGTAACACCGTTCAGAGGGAAATCGCAGATCAGATAATTTCCAGCCTCTAAACACTTGTCTAGCACGACATATTGGGCATCTCATTCCAAATGCATATAGTGCTACGAGTATGCCAAATCCGATTGCTAAAAGAAAATGCCATTCACTGAAGCTAACGCCACCAGAATCATTGTCTACCCTCAAAAATCTATGTACAACTACTAGTAGAACTTCGACAACAATTAATATTTTCAGTTTATTACTGGCATTCACAGTCTGCCTCACCAATGACTGGTCCACCTTCAAATCCATGGATCAAACCAGCTATCAATCTGCCGAGATCTCTGGCTGTAAACGACCCAGTATTTGTAGCAAATCCTTCTACACCTAGCTGAGGACCAAAACTAATAGAACCTCCTGTCGGTACACTACTATCAGGGTCGCCATCGAAACTCAAATTAACACCTACACCCTCGATTCCAACTGATAGTTCTGACCCTATACCATCAAATTTACTACGGCAGCCCGATTCAAATCCTGCGCCAACTGCAAACTTTCCTTTTGCTAAACCACCAACTGCTTTTGAAAGTTGTCCATACACACCTATATCAATAGGTGAGGTCGTTACCATAAAACCGATATCCGCTCCGCCAGCAAATGGAATTTCTATACCGGCAAAAACATTCATTGTAAATAGCCCTAGGGGATCTGAAAACATAATTGGTGATCCTTCGGCATACGAGTAAACGTTAATCCCACCATCCAATCCAATAGGATCACTCTGCACATACCTTCCAGTAGTCCGGTCATAATCCCTGAAGTAATTATAGTACAACCCAGTCTCGCCATCGTGATATTGCCCGGGAAACCGCAATCGCACATTGTGCTTTACGCCGTCACCATCCGGATCTTTATCTACTTTACCGACACCAAAAGCATCACTCGCCCAGTTCCATACCAGGTTTTGATTTTGATCTGTCGCGGCACGCGGTGCATTCAGGTGATCCGTGTGCAAATAAAGGATTTCGGTGCTCTTCAAGGTCCCATCGTTCTTATAGGTTTCCTTGATCTGTGCAAGTGGCAAGTTATCCAGCCAGACGTAATGGCGCTGGATTTTAAGCACACCCGATTGATTAAATATCGTTTCCCCCAGCATCTGGCCATTCAGGTCATAGTGGTAGACAAACTTGCGCGATTCTATCGGTTCTTCATTTTCATCAAGGTTGTAGCGTTGCTTGACCACGCGCTGACCGAGCGCGTTATAAGCGTAAGTTGCCTTGATAACACCATTCTTGTAACTCGTTGCCATACGGTTTTGCGCATCGTAATCGAATGTTCGTTTTTCGTCCCGATCGCTTATGGTATTGCCATTAGCGTCCAGCACTACTTCCTTACTGTTGCGTTGCACCAGGCGGTTACTGCCTTCTTCGTACACCAGGATCTGTGTACGCGTCTGATCAACGTTGTTTTCGTCGGTAAAATTGAAAACACGCTCGGTGCGGTTACCGACCGCGTCGTAGAGGTAGCTCTTGTCGCCATAACTACCGGTTTCGTCGATCAGTCGGTCGAGTTCGTTGTAACCAAAGGTCTGGCTCGATGCCGGATCAACCAGGTCGGTAATACCGTCGATATTATTGTTCGTGTCGTACAGGTAGGCGATGCTTTGCTGGTTACCGGAATCCTGCTGCACTAACCGGTAATCCTGATCGAACACGCGATTCAGGCTCAGGCCGTTGCCAAAGATCAACTGCTCGACCGGTCCGAATGGCAGGTATCTGATGCTATCGGCGAGTATGGTTTCACCATTGACATCGGTACTCCTTACTGTAATCACCTGCCCGGCCTGGTTACGGTCGTAGCTCACCGTACGCCCGGAGGGATAGGTAATGCCGGTAACATTGCCCGCCCTGTCGTAGGCGTACAGGGTTGCGTACAACTCGTTTTGGATGATTCGGTTGTTGCCGCTGATACGGCCCTGGAAGTCGTAACTGTAAGCCATCAATCCACTCGCATCTTCGATGCTTGTCAGGCGGCCTACCCCATAATTTCCCGGGCTAGTGGCATCGTAGCTATATGTCTTGTTCAATCCAGGATTAGACGGGTAAGTCTCCGCGATTACACGGTTCAGCGCGTCGTACTGGTACCCGGTTACCACGCCCCGGGCATCGGTGCGCTGCACCAGGTTACCGGCATCATCGTAAACGAAATTGCTGGTGCCGGCGTCCGGACTGTGCAATGAGATCAACTGGCCAAGGCCATTGTAATCGTAGGTCGTGGTATTACCGCGTTGATCGGTTACGTTGGTAACGTGGTCCTGTTGGTCGTAGGTATACTGTACCGGGTTTTCCTTTGCATCGGTTATAGAAATTATACGATCAAGCGCGTCGACGGCTTCGTCGGTGCTGTAGCCACGCCCATTGGTGGTCCGGCTCGGTTTATCGTTGACGTCGTAATCGAATTGCGTGGTCTGGCTACTGGCGCCGATCACCTCGCGCAGGCGGTTGAGTTCATCGTACTGGCGGCTCATTACGCGTTTGATCTCATTAGTTGCGGAGTAAACGGTTTCGCTGAGCGGGTTACCGGCATTGTCGAGCGTGTACTCAATCGATTCACCGAGATTGTTGGTGATTTTCGTGACCCGGCGCGCGGCGTCGTATTCGTAGGTTAGGCTGCTGCCGTCGGGCAGGGTCACCTGTGTGATTTGGCCAATTGCGTCATAACTAAACGTCGTTATGGCATCGAGACTGCTATCCTGCGGGTGTTTGATGCGTTGTTCGCTAAGCCAACCCCTGGGGTGATACGACAGTTCCGTGTTTATTCCGTTGGCATCGACAATACTTTGCGGTAAGCCATCGACATTGTACTGGTTGATCTGAGTCTCCTTGCCGAGTGCATTGGTGATGCTGCTGACGCGGTCATCGGTGTCGTAGGCGAGACTGGTAATGTCATTGACATCGGTGCGCGCACCATCGATGGTTTCAACAAGGCCTGCGGTATTGTAGCTGTAGCTCACCTGTTGGTTCGCCGTATTGTCGTTGACCGTCATCGCACGTAATCGGCCCTCGGCATCATAGTTATAAGTTGTGGTTTGTCCAGCTGCAGTCCGCGAGACAGGCAGATTGAACTGTGCATGCCAAACGGTATCTGTGATGCGTTGCTCGACCGTGCCCTCGGCCTCGATACGTTTCGTGACCAGCCCACGACTATTGTATTCGAAGCGCGTGAACTGCCCTTTCCAGTCGGTCCGCGTTTGGAGCTGGCCGTTGGGATAATATGTATAGTTCTTGTTGGCGCCCAGGCAACTGGCAGTCGCTACACCTTCGACCAGGGTTACTTTTTTCTTGCCGAAGTAATCGGCAAAATGATAGATTGTGTCCTTGCCAAGTGAATTGGTCACGACCGTGACGTTCGCTTCCGGGTAAGTGAAAGAATTGATACCTTGACCATTATTGAGACTACTGGTTTCCACCCGACCATCATCGTGATAGGTAATCTCCTTATAAACCACGCCATTGCCGTCGATGACTGAAGTAATGGCCATGTCGAGCGTGGGATGCTCATAACGGTACTCGGTCACTTCACCACGATTGTCTACCAGGGTTAGACGATTCTGCGCATCGTAGCTGTAGGTGATGGTCTGGCCATCCGGTAGTTCGACACCGGTTACTCTAGAAAGCCCGTATATATAACTCAGCGTGATAGCTCTGCTGCCGCTTTGCAGTATGGCTTTACCCGCTTCGGGATAGGTTATCGTTAAGGGCAATCCCTGGTAGGGCGTAATCGATGACAGGCGGTTTTGATTATTAAAACGTTTGGTTAATCGACCTTTTTTATATACCCACAGGCCATTTTCCTGAGTCAGTTGCTTATTGCCGCCGAGTTCGGGTACCCAACTACCATTTAGATTAACAAATGCAGTCGTGGAACCATTCGCCTCTACCACATACATTCGGTTACTTTGTGCAAAAACACGTACACCAAAGTGATGAACCCAGAGGCCATCACTGGAATCATAGGTTCGTTGTATTTTAAGGAACGGGTGTGTCGGGTCCTGATAATCAGTTTCACGGAAGAACTTAGCGCCTGTGGCGATACTAACCGGCGCATTGGTAGCTTCAGTCGGAACTGGAGATGAGTTTGCCGGCTTGGAAGTGGGCTCTGGACAGCTTGGAGCTCTGTTTACATTGGTATTATTGAAATAAAAACCCAGTAAATGCGCTTCGCCATAGGGAGGGCTAATCGGCGGGCCATTATCCCAGAAATACCCACCCTCAACAAAAGGCGGGGGCGAGGCCACCTCGCGGCAATAAGGGTTGGTGTAACCATATGATTCTGCCCTACCTATACAGGCGTCATAAGCGCCGTTATAGTCATCAAAATATTCTACATCTCGGGATGAGGAGTTAGAAAGCCCCGCATACATGAGCAATATCAACAGGCCAGTGCTTACCAAATTGCTTGAGCGAAACAAACCTGATTTTTGGCAGAACGGTATGGTGGTCATAATGAAGGCCCTTTTCCTGTATTGTTATTTCCCTTCGCCCGAGAATCGCATTATTTTCTATCAAATTCAAACCGAAAATTGTTGGCCGTGAATTGTCCTGCTTTCAAATTTATTCATAAATCTCTTTGGAAATAATCTATAAGTGATTGATTTACGATAATTATCGTAATGTAAACTAGTTCACATCAGGGGAAATCAGGTTTTTACGATTTATCAAATTTACCCCAAACGAGGTATGAAAATTACGATAAATCGGGAGCAGCGATGTTGATTCTGAAAGTTAATCAGGCAACAACATAGACCGAGACAATACTACAAACCAAACAACCGATTAGCATTCGCATAGGTCGTTTCTGCTAATTGCTCAAGGCTAACTCCACGGATTTCAGCCAACTTCTCGGCAACGTATCGCACTCGCCCGGGGTGATTCGTTTTGCCGCGAAACGGCACCGGCGATAGCCAGGGGGAGTCGGTTTCGATGAGCAAGCGATCCGCAGGAATTTTAACTGCCACCTCGCGAACGTTTGCTGCCTGGTTGAAGGTGACGATGCCGGAGATCGAAATATAGAACCCAAGCTCTATCGCCTGCTCGGCCATTTCCCAGTCTTCGGTGAAGCAATGCAATACGCCGCCTATCGCTTCGGCACCATGATCGCGTAACAGATCGAGCGTATCCTGTTTCGCATTTCGGCTGTGAATAATGAGGGGTAGTTTGCATTGTTTGGCAGCCTCGATGTGGGTGATAAAGCGTTGACGTTGCCATTCCATGTCACCGCTTGCTTCTATGTAGTCGAGTCCGGTCTCGCCGATGGCGACTACCTTGTCTCGAGTTGCCATCTCACACAGTATTTCAACTGTCGGTTCGCGTACTTTCTCATAGTCGGGATGCACGCCCGCGGAACAATAAATGTCATCGTAAGGATCGATCAGCGCGTACATGTCGTCGAATGTTTCCAGATTGACGCTTATGCAGACCATCCGGGTTACCTGGTCGGCACGGATGGTTTCGAGTAGTTGGGAGAAACTATTGTTGTGGCCTTCCAGATCGATGCGATCCAGATGACAGTGGGAATCAAAAAACATAAGCGGGCAAGAGCGCTTTACATCGTGTGGGTGGGTCTGTCCGCCTGTAGTGCTCCGGCCAAAAAGCCTTCAATCTTATTCCTCGTGGTGCCGTTGTCCTGATTACTAAACTGGACACCTATACCGGCTGATTTATTGCCCTGGGCCCCTTGCGGGGTAATCCATATTATTTTTCCGGCGACCGGCAGGCGCTCTTTATCAGCCATCAAACTGAGCAGCATAAATACTTCGTCACCCAGTGAATATTGCTTACTGGTTGGAATAAACAGCCCGCCATTCTGAACATACGGCATATAGGCCGCGTAAAGCGCACTCTTATCTTTGATGTTAAGAGACAGTATTCCCTGGCTTGGTGCCGCCATCAGTGCTTACTCCGTTTAATGATTTGTTTCAATGAGATTAGCACATCTTCGAGCTGAATTTGGAAATTCAGGTTATTTTCCTCAATCATCAATTGTCGATTAATCTGGCTAGATAATGCCAATACTTCCTGTGCAGCCAGTTTTTGCGGTTTCGACTGGACATTATGACTAACATTCACCCCGGATAACTGGTAACTGTAGGCATCGATTACCATTTTCATCAACCGGCGCACTAGCGGCGCGCCTATCGAGACCAGCTTTGCACCCAGCGTGGCAACGTCAATTTCATTTTTTAAATACTGGGCAAACTGCTGTTTGAATTGGTCGACAATGCCTGCATAGCCATCTGCCTGTAGTTTCAGGGCTAATTGCGGGTCACCGCCGGCATAATCCAGGTATTGATCTATCTCGTTGGCATCCATGCCCTGCCCTAACAACCAGTACTGTGATTCCTGTTTTTGCGGATGATCCAGCGGCCAGACCTGGCAGCGGCTGCGTACCGTCACCGGCAGTTTGCCCTTTTTTTGAGTCAACAGCAGAATCAGGACCCCTGCACCCGGCTCTTCGAGGGTTTTCAGTAAACTATTGGCACTTCCAATATTCATCTTATCGGCGGGATGGATCGCGAAAATCTTTAATTTATCGTATAAAGCAGTCAAATTTACTTCATGTATTAGTTTACGTATCTGCTCTATATTGATGTTTTTATTCATTTTTTTAGTTTTGTCATTATATTGCAAACTGATATAATGAAAATCGGGATAGGTATTCGATAACATCAGCCGGCAGGACTGGCAATTACCGCATGGAACCGCATCCTCGGCATCATCACACAATAACAACATGGCCAGGCCCCAGATAAACTCGGCGCCGTCCAGCTCGCTTTTAGAATCGATCAGGATTGCGTGTGGCAATCGTTGCTGGGTTTTGAGCGAGTTGATTTTTTCCAGTGTCGGCCTGTGCCAGGACAGATAATGGGGCTGAATCACAGTATTTTTATCCACCGGGTCCATTATTCGATACCTTTATTTACTTCGAGTGATAGTTGATATTGACCATTAACGATATCGAAAATATCCTGGGTTACCTCATCAATTGACTGGTTTGCGTCGATCACCTGGTACATCTGTGAATCACGGCTTGCGATCTGCAAAAAAGCCTGCCTCACCCTGGACTGATATAGCTCGCCCTTTTTCTCAAAGCGGTCCTCCGCCCCGCCCCTGCCGAGCGCTCGCTGCAGGGCCAGGGATTCCGGGATATCAAGAATCAGGACCATATCGGGCTCAAACGAACCAACCACGAGCTGGTGAATTTTTTCGACAATCTCTAGACCCAAATCACCGGCAATACCCTGAAATGCCCGGCTAGAATCGGCAAATCGGTCACAAACGACCCATTGTCCCTGTTGCAAGGCAGGCAGTATGGTATCGTTTAAATGAGATCTGCGGGCCGCATACATCAACAGCAACTCGGTCATGCTGTCCCACTTATCAGGCTCACCTTCGACCAGCAGCTTTCTGATGTCCTCGGCCGCTTTTGATCCGCCGGGCTCGCGGGTTAATAGTGATCGAAGACCGGAATCCAACAGGGCCTGGTGAAGCCGCCGGGTCTGTACGCCTTTACCGGAACCATCGACGCCGTCGATCACGATCATTTTATTCTTCATATCCGCCCATAACCCAGCACCCAGTTTGCAGGTTCAAAGTGTAAGGGATTGGTTTCACGCTGGCATTATAAATTTGTGCGTATTAAGGTGAGAGTTAAATAGTGACAATTAAACTGAGACCCAGATCAATTAATCCATTTATTTTTCAACCTACAATGAATTGACGATCGGGAATTAATATTTGAGAATCGGGCTATCGATTCCCTCCCCGGAATGTGCTTTTGGATGACCATGAAAACAACACAGTGCCGTAGTAATTTATGTAAATTTTATGATTTTTGATGAATTTACCCTGTTTGGGTGATTAATTACGCGAGTAAGGCGGCTACTTTTAAATACAGAAAGGTAAATATACGAGATTAGGAACCTGGCCATGAAAATAGAAATGACACCAGACACTTCATTATTACGAATCAGCCCTGCCGCCCAGGTAGCGTTAATTTCTGACCCCATTACGAATAGCCTGTACCAGAAAAGTACGGTTAAGATGAAAACACGTCTATTTGTATTCCTCGCTGTCGTACTATTGCTTGCGATATCGGCTCAACGAGTGGAAGCTGGCGTTTTTTCAGAATCGGTAGTTGTTTCGATGGTAGAGGATTCCAAATTAGTCATAGAGCCCGAACAGCAGCAAGTAACCATCACCGCGACTAGCTCTAAAAAAGGTATTCTGGAAGAATCCGAGATGGCTATTGGTACCATTTTAAATTCTTACCACTTCTCCAGCTATGACTTCAATGAAACCCATGGCGGAGTGTACATCTCTATGAACCAGTGGACTGTAGGAACGTTCCTGAACAGCATCGATGAACAGAGCGTGATGGTCACATACAACTCCAATTTGTACAAAAAAGAGTCATTCAAGCTTGATCTGGTAGCCGGGGTGGCAAATGGTTACGAGCGCATGGAGTATGACCTCAATGGCTACTTGCCGATACTGGGCGTCAGTGCCCAATGGGGCGTCCTGAAAACCGTGCTAATGCCTAATGCGGTTGCTATTGGTATTGAGTTA
This sequence comes from Gammaproteobacteria bacterium, assembly GCA_003645435.1. The sequence continues at coordinate 9,097 of QNFD01000041.1, forward strand.
CCGTTGAATTAACTTAACTGCCCCCAAATACCGTTTTTTCTATTTACCCTTGAGCTGATACTTTTTGACCGCCTTGTTGTGCTGCTTGAGAGTACCCGAAAACTGATGTGTGCCATCGCCTTTCGCTACAAAATAAAGCGCATCGCTTTCAGCAGGATGTAAGGCTGCCCAAATTGCCTCGACACCCGGCAATGCAATAGGGGTTGGGGTCAATCCCTTGTGCAGGTAGGTGTTGTAAGGTGTATCTTTTCTCAGATCACGATAGCGGATATCACCGTCAAACTGCTCGCCAATACCATATATGACGGTTGGGTCAGTTTGTAATCGCATATTCTTCTGTAATCGGCGAATGAACACCGAAGCGATTAACGGTCGCTCACTGGCTACGGCGGTTTCTTTTTCTATAATCGAAGCCAGGATTAGCGCTTCATAGGCGGAATTCAGTGGTAACCCAGGGCTCCTGTTCGACCACTCTCGTTGTAACTGTGTTTGCATCAAATCATAAGCACGGTGCAAAAATTTGATATCACTGGTGCCCTTCGGAAATCGATAAGTGTCCGGGAAAAACATACCCTCCGGATGCTGTTGCGGATAACCCAGCATCGTCATTATTTCCGCATCAGATTTATCCTTCAGGCTATGTGTCATCACCGGGTCAGCCTCAATCGCCTTCAGCATTTGCCGAAACGACCAACCCTCGATAATCGTAAAACTATACTGGATCGACTTGCCCGTGGTAAAAAGTTCGAGTAAATCGTCGGGTGTTTGTTCCTGCTGCAAACGATACTCACCCGCACGAACCCTGGTTTCCACACCTTTTAGTTTTGCCAGCAATATAAATAGCCAGGGATCATCGACTATATTTTCGAGGCTAAGTTGACGGGCGATCGATTTAATACTACTGCCCGCTTCAATCGTAAATGTGCGATCTGGTTCAGTTATAGATATTATGCCATGCTGAAAGCGCTGGAATTGAACAATCAGCACAACGGTTGCGACAAACGTCAGGAACAATCCCCAGTAAAGGAGCTTTTTGATGAATTTCCAGAGCATATCAGGTAGTGGCAGCCGGCCTGGATCTTACGTCTGGGTTGAACTCGTTAACTAACATCTGGCTTATGGGTCCAGTAACATAGTTTTGCCGATCGATGGCCTTAATGGGTCTAATGCCGGACACGCTATTGCACATAAAACATTCCGCCGCCTGCAGTAACAGTTCGGGACTATAGCGTCCCACCTGCACCGGAATATCATGTCGTCGCAGGTAATCGATTACGCACTCGCGCATAATGCCCTCGACCCCGGCAAATTCGAGGGTCGGGGTATACATCGCCCCATCGCGATAAAAAAACAAATTACTAATCACGCCCTCGACGAGGAAGCCATCCGTATCACAGAGTATGCCTTCGTCTTTTTTACCCAGGTTTTCAAGTTCGATCGCAGCCAATACGTAATCCAGTCTATTCAGGTGCTTGAGGCCGGCCAAATTTCGATTGATCGGCAATCGAGTCTGGCACATAGAAACCTCGAGAGCCAGGTCCTCATCGGCAAGCGCGGTATAGGCATATTTTAGTACAAATATTGAAGAATGATTTTGTGCGGGTAGTCTTAATCCCCTTCCACCACAACCCCGGGTCACAATTATCTTGATAACAGTCGAGTTCTGATCGCTGGTTTCCCGGGAAACCTTTCGCAGCAGCCAGTTTTCATCCGCTAGGGGAATGCGAAGTCGTTCACAGCCTTTTTTAAGACGCTGGAAATGATCTTGCCAGAGCGGTATTTCGCCATTTAGTTTTAGCAGGGTCTCAAATAAGCCATCACCATAGTGCAATCCCCGCTCCTGCCAGTCGAGTTCCTCATTTATTGCTAAATCAGGCATGAACTTCTATCGCATTTAACAGCCCCTGTGCCTTATGCCGGGTTTCCATGAGTTCTCTTTGCGGTACCGAATCATGCACGATGCCGCCGCCGGCGCGAAAGCTGACCCTGTTGTTATCATATAACAAGGTACGAATCAGGATATTCAAATCCATCTGCCCATCGCGGCCGATGTAACCGAGTGAGCCGGTATAGGGCCCCCTCGCCGTTTGCTCCAGTTCGCTGATAATTTCCATACAGCGTACTTTTGGGCAACCCGTGATAGTACCGCCCGGAAACACCGCGTGAACTATATCCGCTACGGTTTTGCCGCTACTGATTCGACCCCGAATATTGGAAACTATGTGGTGAACATGCTCATAACTTTCGAGCACCATTTTTTCAGTGACCCGGATGCTGCCGGCCTCACAAAATCGACCCAGATCATTGCGCACCAGGTCAATCAGCATCACGTGCTCTGCCTGTTCCTTGGGATGGGCGAGCAGGTGCCTGGAAAGTTCAGCATCTTCTGCGGCGGTGTTGCCGCGCGGATGGGTGCCGGCTATGGGTCTCGATTGGGCAATACCATTTTTTACCGAAATCAGACGCTCGGGCGAGGAGCTGATGATGTATTGATCCTGGTACTTGATTAGCGCAGCGAACTGGGCTGGATTGCTTCGGCTTAAACTATAAAATAAAGCGAGGGGATCGCATTGATCCTTGTATTCGACGGTCCAGTTGCGTGATAAATTGGCCTGAAAGATATCACCGTCGCGAATGTACCGCTTCGTTTTGGTGATATGGTTGATATAAATCTGCGGGTCATCTTCGGTTATCGTGCCGGGGACAAGCGCTGCGGGGGAATATTCAGGCAAGTCCGCAATATCTTCAAGTATCCGGCTCGCCAACTCTTTGAATTCATCTTCGACGACGATGAAAGCGGATCCAGCTTCGTGATCGATAATAATCGCTGCCGGCACCCTCGCTTTAAACGCGATTGGTAAATTTGAGTCACTGCCAAAAAACTCGACCCG
>QNFD01000042.1 GCA_003645435.1 Gammaproteobacteria bacterium
ATTATCCTGTGGAAGGGGTTTTGTTCGGTACATCAGGTATTTAAGCCCGAACAAATAGAAAACTTTAGACGTGAAGTGCCCAATGGCAAAGTCATCTCGCATCCCGAGGCGAGTTTTGAAGTTTGCCAGATGTCGGATTATGTCGGTTCGACCGAATTCATCATTAACACCATTACTGATGCCGAGGCTGGTACTCAATGGCTGGTAGGTACCGAACTAAACCTGGTTAATCGACTCCATCAAAACCTGGCAAAGGATAACAAGACGGTTCAGTTTATGTCGCCGATGTTGTGTATGTGCTCGACTATGTTCCGTATCGATCCGCAGCACCTGGCCTGGGTGTTGGAAAATCTGGTTGAAGGCCAGGTGGTGAATCAAATTTCGGTTGCTGAAGATGTCACCGACAACGCACGTACTGCCCTGCAACGCATGTTCGAAATTTAGTCTAATCAATTTATGGCAGACGAAGAAAACGCATATAGCTTCACAACCAAAGCCACGCGCCTTGTTAGCCTGACAAACCTTGGCCCAAAGGGTTTCCACATGCGCCGTGGCGGGCGATTAGTTAAAGTCACGCTCGCCTATGAGTCCTGGGGAAAACTTTCCGCAAAAGCGGATAACGCAATACTAATATTTACCGGCCTTTCTCCCAGTGCGCACGCAGCATCATCCGAACAGGATTTATCCCCGGGTTGGTGGGAGTACATGATAGGTCCGGGTAAAGCCATAGATACAGACGTTTTTTACGTGGTATGCGTGAATTCGTTGGGCGGCTGCTATGGCAGTACTGGTCCCGGGTCGATAAACCCTGCTACATCCGAGCCCTATGGGTCGCACTTTCCGAAATTGACGGTTGAAGATATCACCAGTGCCGGTCACGATTTAATGCGTGAACTCGGTGTAGAGCGGCTGCATGCCGCGGTGGGCTCCTCGATGGGGGGCATGGCCTCGCTTGCCTATGCGATTATGTACCCGAAAAGTATCGACTACCTGGTCTCTATTTCTGCAGCCACGCAGGCTTTACCCTTAACCATTGCAATACGCTCGCTACAGCGTGAAATTATTCGTGGCGACCCGGCCTGGAAAAAAGGCCATTACAAGACTGGAGAAGAGCCATTAGCCGGTATGGCGCTGGCGCGTAAACTCGGACTCATATCTTACCGTGCCGCAGATGAATGGAATTCGAAGTTCGATCGCAGCAAGCTGCCGAAGGAACGGCGCACCGGCAAGCTGTTTGAATACGAATTCGAAATAGAAAATTACCTCGAATACAACGCGCAAAAATTCATCAACAGTTTCGATGCGAATAGTTATCAGTATTTATCACGTTCTATGGACTGGTTCGACATTGCCGAGCATGGCGGTTCGATTAACGCCGGTATGGCCAAAATAAAGGTTAGCAAAGCGCTGGTGATTGGGGTAACCACCGATATTCTTTTTCCATTAAGACAGCAGAAGGAAATCGCCGAGAGTTTAGAGGCGACCGGCACCGATGTCGAATATGTCGAGATTGACTCGGTTAACGGGCATGATGCTTTTCTGATCGACGACGCGCATTTTTCACCGGTGGTAGCGAAGTTTCTGGCCGAGTCTCGCGGCTAATCAAATATACCCCTCTCCCCTGGGGGAGTACCCGAGGGCATAAAAGGGTTGGGGTGAGGGGGTACAGAACACTTACAGTGCTATTTTATTATCTGCTCGCCCCGTGCCGCGATAAATTTCTTTGTCGCACCCTGAAAGATGCTCATCAGTGCTGCGGTGGATACACCAATCATCAACACACCATTGATCGCCTCGAGCGCGCCAAGCAGTTTATACTCATCTGACATGACGATATCACCATAACCCAGTGAGCCAAAATTTACCGCTGAGTGATAAAATGCATCGTCAAACTGCTGAAATTCCCCCAATAGCCTGAATAATAATGCCCAAATCGCGATCTGCCCCAGGTTACCGATAACCAGCAGCAGCATCACACCGTTGATTACTAGCAGGCTGGACCACAGTGAGGCCATATTTACCTCGTTCCGGTGTTTAAGAAAGTAACGAATGACCATTACCAACAACCCGGTTTGCAGCATTAAACACAACACCATGGTCGGCAAGCCAAGCAATAAATTAGTTAGCATAGAAATAATTCCGTATCATTAATTTTGGGATACAATTTGTTTGAGGCGACGCTGTGTACGCAAATGTTCCATAAAATACACCGCAAACCATGCATACAAGGTGACAAGGACAAAGAGTCCCATACGACTTAAAAAAGCCGCGTAAACATCATTACCCCCGGCACTATCTTCAACACCGGGGCCCAGAATAATCAGCATTGTCATTGCCACGTTAAGCCAGTAGGATGCAGGGAAGCGGGTAGCTATAAGTTGGTAGATTTTAGCGGCAAAATACAGACAGAAAAGCAGCATCCATAAAAAGAACATCCACAAATTGGTGGAAATCCCCAGTAACACCCAAAATAACACGGCAAAAATACCACCCAGGAATGTAGAGCCAAGCAGCTCCCTGCCAGCGCTTTTGGCATCAATCACAGAGCTTTGCTGGCTCAGTAAAACGGCTTTCATGACGATGGCCATGTAAGCGGCCGGGTTGGTCAATACCAGCCAATACACGGGTAGTACAATCGCTGTACTGCGCAGTGCAATCCAGTTGGATTGGTCTGGCGTGCTGGTCTCGGCAGGTTTTTTCGACGCGGGAGAGGGGTCCTCGGGAAACCAGGGGTAAATCATCCAGTGGCAGAAAACAGCGACAACGATTGCCAATGCCAGACTCTGTATAACCATTGTAGCGAGATCAAAACTGACCGTGCCAGCAGCGGAAATCAGGGTAAATCCGATGGTCAGAAAGGTGCCAAACAATGCCTTGCCCATATTTACAGTCAGGTAGGAACTAAAGTACAGGCCAAGCGCTACCAGCAATAGTGCGCTGAATTGATAATGCAGCAGCAACGGGATCAGCAAGAGTCCCAGCCCCAGCGATATCAGTATCACCAACACCAGTCCAAACAGGCTTTTGATGCCCATCGGTGGCCCCGGGGTAGCGGCAAACATGAAAGCAAACAGCGGTGCTAGAAAGGGTAACGGCAATTGTATGGCATAAGCGATTGCCAGGGTTAGAGCCGGAACCGTGCCTAAACGAAAAACTCGCCTCGTCTGGATATGCACTTCAATTAAGTCCGTAACATGGCTGTAGACCCGCATAAGGGGCCAGGGTCTGGATCCCGCCCGGGAAACAAACTGTGATTCCGATAACGGTCTCTATCGCGAATACCTCAATAGGCATAAGACAACCAGCTCATCGCACGTATATACCATTTGCCTATAGTTTTGAGTAGCTTTGCTTCTTCGGTATAGACCATCACCTCTACCTGGCCACCAATGCGCACATGGCCTCGAAGTTGTTCACGTTGGTCCTCATCAAGTTTAATTATCACCGGGTAGCGTTGCGACTGACGCAACCAGTCCCGGTTGTTTTCGATCGTCGGCAGAGTTCCCGCAGGAGGAGGCTGCCCGGCGGCGACCCCCAGGCCAATACTGCTGATCTTGCCGCTAAAAACCTTGCCCGGTAGTGCATCGACCACAAGATCTACTGGAGTTCCGACCCGCATGTGCCCCAGGTTATTTTCAGTAAATTCTGCCCTTATCCAGAAATCCTGGATGGCGATCAGGGTCAGTACCGGGCTGCCGGCGCCTGCATAATGACCCACATCTGCGCGTAAATCTGTAACAATCCCGTGTGCGGAGGCTCTAACCAAGGTGTTTTCAAGGTCAAGTGTGGCCTTGTCAACCGCACTGAGCGCCGATTTCAGCTTGGCATTATCCTCGCCCTCACCGCCTTTCTGCTCGATTGCACGCTGAATTTCAGCTTTGGCTGCCTGTACTTTTGCGCGGGCCTGCGCCAGGGTCGAACGCGACGTTTCCAGGCGCCGTACGGATATAGAGCCCGCATCTTCCTTGTAGAGTCGCTCCTGGCGTCTTGCATCCTGTTCGGCCTTGGTTTCATTGGCCTTTGCAGCGAGCAGGTTCGCTTTTGCCGATTCCACCCCTGCTGTGCCGGCGCCAATCTGACTTATCGTATTTTGCAGATCGGACTCGGCCCGTTTCATGGCAATTTCATATTGAGAACGATCGATCTCGAACAAGGGCTGGTCTACCGTGACCATCTCGTCGTTCTTGACCCACACCCGGGTAACCACGCCTCCGACCTTGGGCGCTACTCCGATTACAAAGCCCTGTACACGCGCCTGTTGAGTGTAGGGAGTGAATCTGTCGGCGGCCAGATACCAGGCCAGGCTTAGAATAATCACCAGCATAATGCCGGCGCTTCCTTTCTTCACGGAAGCTGGCGCCGTATTTTCCTCTGCCTTTACTTCTTCCTCTACTGGCTGTTTCTCGTCGGCAGCGGGTTCCTGTTCATTTTCACTCATGTTGTGAAGTCTCCTGGGCTGGTACTGAATTATCCTCGGTTTCAGATATTGGCGTTGTCAATAGATCTCCCCAGTCGGTGCGGTCCTGCATGGTTTTTGTCACGTCCCCGGGAACAAGTTGTTCAAATGGGGTTTCAGTCCATCCTCCTCCCAGGCCCTTGTACAGACCGATAAATGAGCTGATATGATTTCCCTCGATCAGTAGCTGACGATCGGCCTGTAGAAACATGGCGCGCTGTGCATCCAGCACACGCTGAAAACCTTCATAGCCTTCACGATATCTTGTGTTGGCTATTTCGAGGGCGCGTTCCGATGCCTCAACGGCCTTATCAATCAATACCTGTTGTTCAGCGGTTTTCTGTATGCTGTAGGCCGCATCATCGACTTCCCTGGCAGCCTGCAACACCGAATCCTGATAGGATTCAATCAGTTGTTGCAATCGCGCATCCTGAACCCTGATATTGTTTTCGATACTACCATGGTCGAAGATGTTCCAGCGCAGGGCCGGACCGACAATTAAACCACTACTATCCGAACTTCCACTCAAGCTATTGCCGGTCAAGCCGATACTTCCCAGTAGTGAAATGGCCGGATAGTAATCAGCCTCGGCAATACCGATCTGGGCAGACTGGGTCGCTATCTGCCATGCGGCTGCACGTATGTCGGGACGACGATTGAGTAAATTCGCGGGAATATCCTGGATGCTGTCAGTCGAAATAACAGGTAGTTTGTATTCAGGAACATCGAGTTCGGGTATGTCACCGGGAGGACGACCCAGCAGAGCCGCCAGTGAGTTACGGGTCTTGAGCAGGGTAATCTCCAGATCGGGAATACCCGACAGGGTTGCCAGGTATTGCGTTTTTGCCTGCTGCAGATCCAGTTCTGATTGCTGGCCATTTTTGAACAGGGTCTGAGTAATTTCAAAACTACGTTTTTGAATTTCTGCATTCTTTCGCGCTATCGCAATACGATTTTCAGTAATTCGATAGGCATAATACACATCGGTAACCTGCGCGCTGATGAGTACCTGCACATCCTGTTGATTGGCGATAGAGGCAAAAAAGGTTGCACCGGCGGATTCTATACCGCGTTGGAAGCGGCCCCAGAAATCAATTTCCCAGCCTATATTGAAACCGAGGTTATAATTGCCGAAACTCTGACCACTTGCCGGTGCGTCTCCGCCATGAAACTGGTTATTCACATAGTTAATCGAGCCGCCGACCTGCTGTGATTGTGGATAAAGTTGGCTACCGGCAATACCCAGCAAGGCCCGGCTCTCAAAGATGCGTAATCCGGCAATACGCAGTTGCAGGTTTTCCTGCCTGGCCACGGCGATGAGTCGATTCAGGGCCGGGTCATTGAATAATACCCACCAGAATTGCAAATCATTCTGTTCTTCGGCGGGCGCATCGAGCCTTGCCCCGTATGCGGAGGGTTGCCAGCTTTCCAGCCAGGCCACATCGGGTTCCTCGTAGTCGGGTCCGAGGGTGGTGCAGGCGGCCAGCGTCAGAAAGCCGCCGGCCAGCGCCAGGCGCAGCAATAGTTCACTGGAAAATCTATCCAGCACGTTGTTTATTCGCTGGCTGATACCACATCGTTGGGGTCGTTGGTGTCCTCAGGCAACTTATCACTATCACCTGTATCTCCGGCATCAACCCAGTCCATGAAGATCACATAGCCAAGAGCCAGCAGCACCGCGCCGACGAACAGCCCGATCAGCCCCGCGGCAACCATGCCGCCGAGAGCGCCCAGCAAAATCACCGGCATGGGCGCATCCACGCCACGACCGAGCAGGAGTGGTTTGAGTACATTGTCCGCTAACCCGGCAACTAGTAAATAGATGGTGAAAATTGTATTGCTCAGGTTGGAGTCACCGCTCCACCAGAGATAGGCGATTACCGGTATCGTAATCAGGGTTGCTGGTATCTGGGCAATGCCCAATACGAGCACGACAATTGCCAACAGGCCGGCCGCTGGAATATCAGCCCAGGCAAAGCCTACCCCTAGTATCAGGGCCTGAATAAAGGCGACACCAAGCACCCCCATGGAGACGGAACGGATAGTGGCGGTAGATAGCTTGTGCAGTCGATCTCCATGTTTCTGCCCTGACAGGCGATGAGTGATTTTCAACATGGTGTCGCTGCCGGATTGACCGAAAGCCATCATGACGCCGGAAATGATGAGCGCAAACAGGAACTGGAAAATGCCGCCGGCAACACCGGCAACAAAGCTCAAAACGGCTTCGGAGAAATTTCCTAACTGCGGCTGCATTTTTTCCAGCAAAGCCGGCAAATCATTCGCCGCCATGGTCCAGACCGCATGAAGTTTTTTTCCGACCACCGGCCATTCGGCAACCGAGGCGGCTGGTGCTGAAATGCTAAGCGTATTGTTTTCGAAAGCGCTATGAGTTTCACGCGCAAAATCCGCAGTAGAGCCACCGAGCATAACGGTGGGTATACCTATCAAAAAAATTCCAGACAGCACTAGCAAAGTAGCGGCACGACCTTGCTTACCCCCAAGTTTATTTGCGATCTTCTGGTGCAGTGGGTACAGGGTAACTGCAAGAATCAGGGCCCACATCATCAAGCCCATGAATGGGCTAAAGATTTTCACGCTCATCGCTACCAGGAAGGCGATAAGGCCGAGACGAATCATAATTTCCGTCAGGTCCTGTGACAGGTATTTCCGAATGAGTTCATTATCCGCTTGCATGGGGGCTCCTCGCATGATTATCGAATTAGTTTTTTGTGCTAACCCGAAACTTACGCCTACGGGTTCCGGACCTTCTGGCGGTGAATCAGACCGCTGTTAGTCTATCTTTCCAGGTATTGCAGCTTATCCAGTACGCCTTCCCATTCCTCGGCGTCGTCCGGCGGTGGTCTGCTGGCCGTGATGACAGGCCAGGACTGTGATAATTCCTCATTTAATTCAAGAAATTGCTCCTGACCTGGCGGTATGTCATCTTCAGAAACTATCGCCTCGATCGGGCACTCGGGTTCGCACAGGGTGCAATCGATACACTCGTCCGGATCGATTACGAGGAAGTTAGGCCCTTCGTGAAAACAGTCGACCGGACAAACATCGACACAATCCATGTATTTGCATTTGATGCAATTTTCGAGAACCACAAATGTCATTGAATTACCTCTGTAGAATTATGAATTCAGGTGGTATTGAAGTAACGCGGAAGTCTAACCCGCATATTGTATGAAGGGAATAAATTTCAGGGAAATTATGGCAAACATGAAGAAAATAATTTGTTCCGGATTGGTTCCGGCCCCGTTAGTTATTGGCTATCCAGCAAGGTTTTTAACTGGTACAGAGTATCCAGCGCCTGCCTCGGTGTCATATCGTCCAGTGTCATTGATTCCAGTTGTTCCAGTGCAGGGTGTTGATCTGGTTCGGGTTCATTCGTATCAGTAAACAGGTCGATTTGCGGGCCTGACTGGCTGGATTGTTGTTCGAGTAGTTTCAGCTTTCTTTTCGCCAGCAAAATCGCCGCTTTGGGGATACCGGCAAGTTTTGCTACCTGGAGCCCATAGCTTTGATTGGCGGGGCCGGGTTTAACCCGATGCATGAAAATAATATCCTCACCGTGTTCGACCGCGTCGAGGTGAACATTATGAATATTATCGTAGTGTTCAGGCAGTTGCGTGAGTTCAAAATAATGCGTCGCAAACAGGGTAAATGCGCCCGATTTCTGTGCCAGGTGGTCGGCGCAGGCCCAGGCCAGGGCGAGGCCATCGAAGGTGCTGGTACCGCGGCCTATTTCATCCATTAAAACCAGGCTATTGGCGGTCGCGTTATTGAGAATATTGGCGGCCTCGGTCATCTCGACCATGAATGTCGAACGACCGCTGGAAAGATCGTCGCTGGCGCCAATACGGGTAAATACTCGATCGATGGGCCCGATCGAGGCTTGTTCGGCCGGCACATAGCTACCCATACAGGCGAGTATGACAATCAACGCGGTTTGACGCATATAGGTCGATTTGCCGCCCATGTTGGGGCCGGTAATAAGCAACATGCGCCGATTTATATCGAATTGCGTATCGTTGGCGATAAACGATTGTTGCATTACCTGCTCAACCACGGGATGCTTGCCGGCGCGAATATCCAGTGTCGGCGATTCCACCAGGGTGGGTGCCGACCAGTTACAGGCGTCGGCGCAACTGGCAAAACTCAACAATACATCGAGCTGGGCGAGGCCGGTAGCGCAGCGTTGCAGTGGCGCTAGTTGCTCGCACAGTTGATTGAGCAGGGTTTCGTATAAATACTTTTCACGTGCGAGTGAACGTTCACGAGCACTCAGCACCTGGTCTTCGAATGCCTTCAGTTCCGGTGTGATATAGCGCTCGACCGCCTTCAGGGTCTGGCGTCTAACGTACTCGGCAGGAATCGCGTGTATCTGGGATTTGCCCACTTCGATATAAAATCCATGCACCCGGTTGTAGGCCACTTTTAGCGAGTTGATGCCGGTTTTGCTTTTCTCCTGCGACTCGAGATCAAGCAGAAACTGATCGGCGTTGGCACTGAGCGCACGCAGGTCGTCCAGTTCGGGATCAAACCCGGTTTTTATAACGCCGCCATCCCTGATCAACATCGGCGGTTCATCGATAATCGCCGAATCGAGCAGCGCGACGACTTCCGGGTGGCTTGCTATTTGTGTTGACAGGTCCTGTAGCAGCGGGCTATCCAGGCTTGTTATCAAAGTCTGTAAGTGGGGTAATTGCTCAAGTGTGGATTGCAATGTGCTGAGGTCGCGCGGTCGGGCCGATATCAGCGCAATGCGTGCAAGGATTCTTTCGATATCACCTGTCGAACGCATGGTTTCGGCGATGACTTCGAACTCGCGATTATCGAGCAGGCTAGCGACCGCGTGATGTCTTTGGCGTACCTGCGACTGGTTGCGCAGGGGTTTCTGTAGCCAGCGAGTCAATTCGCGGTAACCCATGGCCGTGGTAGTGTGATTGATGATGCTCAACAGACTATGGTCCGAAGTCTGTGTATTGATAGCCTGTGTCAGTTCCAGGTTTCGGCGGCTGTTACTGTCGATCAACAAAACATCTGAAACCCGGTCAGCGCGGACTGGCTGTATATGCGGCAGGGCGGTTTTAAGCGTATCTTTGATGTATTGCAACAAACAGCCGGCAGCACTGATTGCCAGTGATAGTTCACCGATACCGAATCCATCCAGGTCCCGGGTTCGATACTGATCACAAAGTAAGCGCGTCGCTGTCTCGAGTTCAAAGTGCCATGGCGGCATTGCATGGGCTTTCTGGCGGTGATGCGCTTCGAGCGGTAGTTGCTGATCTTCACAATAGATGATTTCAGCCGGATTCAGGCGTGCAACTTCATTGGCAAGCATCTCATCGCTTTCAACCTGGCTGACGACGAATCGGCCCGAACTGATCTCTAATGAAGCCAGGCCCCAGCTCGTACCTTGTCGAAAGAGACTAGCCAGCAGGTTTTCCTGGTGATCCTGTAACAGCGACTCTTCGGTTAGTGTGCCAGGAGTCACGACCCGTACCACCTGGCGTTCGACCGGTCCTTTACTGGTGGCCGGATCACCGATTTGCTCACATATCGCCACCGATTCGGCGGCCTTCACCAGCTTGGCCAGGTAGCCGTCAATCGCATGGTATGGAATACCGCACATCGGAATTGGCTCACCCGCCGATTGACCGCGTTTGGTCAGGGTGATGTTGAGCAGGCGCGAAGCTTTTTTTGCGTCATCGAAGAAAAGCTCGTAAAAATCCCCCATCCGGTAAAATACCAGCGTATCCGGATATTCGGCCTTAATGCGCAAAAATTGCTGCATCATCGGGGTGTGTGCCGCTGTTATACTGGTAGTTGAGCTGCCGCTATTAATGTCTTTACCTTTTTCAAGTTATCTATGTCTTAGCCCGATACGGCAAGGTTACATACCGGCCGATCTCGAGCACAATCCGTCTCCATCAGAAGCGCTTTAATATTCTGACGAGTGATGTGCTCAATATCAAATTATTTCACCAATCATCTGAGTAATCCGGGGGATAAAATACTTAAAAGTCCTGACCAATTTTTATACATTGGTTAAATCAATAGGGGCTTCGATCAAGCTTCATAGTCTCACTAATCGCTATCAGGGCTATTGGTTGAGCTCATCGTCAGTCACGGCATTTTTCGCTTCGGTAGGGACTTTTTTGCTATATACCTCGGGTAAATAATCACTGAAGGCAATTCCATAAAGTTCCCAGATAGTGATGAACAATGATGCAATCAAGGGGCCGATGAATATTCCGGTAATGCCAAACATCATGATACCCCCCAGGGTGCCAAAGAAAATCATCAGTTCGTGCATTTTGGTATCTTTACCCACGAGTATGGGGCGCAGCACATTATCCAGGCTACCAACCACCAGGCCGCAGAAAACTATTAGCCCGATGCCGCTGGCAACACTGCCCTGAACCATCAGCATGATTGCAGCGGGTATCCAGATCATTGCAGAACCAACGCTGGGTATTATCGACAGCACGGCCATCACGGTTCCCCAGAAAACCGCATTGTCTATGCCGGCTATTGCAAACGCGGTGCCGGCGAGGCCTCCCTGCAGCATCCCAATCAGCATCGTTCCCTTCAGCGTGGCGCGGGTAACCGAGGTGAATTTTTCCAGCATTACGGATTCATCGGCATTATCAAGCGGCAGATAGTACAGAATCTTTTTCATTAGTTTGTCGCCATCCAGCTGGAAGAAATACATCGTGTACAGAAATACAAAAGATAGAAACACGAAGTAGACCGTTCCGAATGTTGCCGAGGAAAGCCCGCCCGCAATCCACTTGCTTACGTAACCGACAAGTGCGCCCGCTTTATTCAGGATCGTCTCACGGTAGGGTTCCAGTTGCGCAAAAAATGGCAATTTTTCCAGGTAACTGGAAATCTGGCCAGGTTCACTCAATGTCTGCCTGATCCAGGGTGTAATTGATTGGCCGACATCGACCGCCTGTGCGACAACTATTCCGATCAGGAGCAAAAGTGGGATCATTACAACGAATATCATCAACACCAGCGTGGTGGCCGATGCCAGGTGCTTGTGCCCCTTGTAGATGATATTAAATCGGCGAAACACCGGGCGCGCGAGTGCGCTAAACAACCCTGCAAGAAAGATGACCATCAGAAACTGCTGGATCATCGAGAAGAAAAGTGCCGAAATGCCAATTGTCATCAGTGCCAGCGTTGCTTTATTGATCATGTCTTGATTCATGAATTTTTCCTCGGTTTATCCAGCGGCTCTATGTCTTGCCAACTCTGAATATCTCGTTAATATGATTAATCGGGTATTATGAGTATAATGAATTGCGCGGATTGATTGTGCAGTTGTATGTTACTTTAAGATTGGCGGAATTGGTTTAGACCCGCCAGTGTTATAACAATAAATAAAAGTCGATCATCACTAAATATTTCCTGTTTTAAGG
>QNFD01000043.1 GCA_003645435.1 Gammaproteobacteria bacterium
CACAGGAAATGTAACCCCGGATCCTCAGGTTTTCGGCGTGAGCCTTTTCTACCACCAGACGATATCGTTCGATACTTTTATCGATCGAGCAATTGATATTTTTCTGGGTGAAGGTTTCTGAAGTCGCCGCAAATATGGCGATTTCCTCGACCCCGGCTTCGAGAGCCGCTTCGAGACCTTTCATATTGGGCACCAGCATCGGGTATGCCACAGCTGGTTTTTTGTGAATTCCGCGATAAACCTCGCCGCTCGCAGCCATCTGCGGCACCCATTTCGGCGAGACAAAGCTACCCGATTCAACCACTTGTAAACCCGCGCTAGCGAGTTTTTCGATAAGCTCAATCTTGACTTCAACCGGTACGCGAACAGCCTCGTTTTGCAATCCATCGCGCGGACCGACCTCAACTATTTTGACTGCTGTGGGCAAGCTCATATATTACTGAACTCTAGTTCAGCTCGACCGCCATCGCCGTTGCTTCACCACCACCGATACAAAGTGCGGCAATGCCTCTTTTCAAGCCCTGACGTTGTAACGCAGAAATCAGCGTTACCAGTATGCGCGCACCGGAAGCACCGATTGGGTGTCCGAGTGCGCAGGCACCGCCGTTTATGTTCACGCGTTCGTGATCGAGACCCAGATCCGACATCGCCGCCATGGTTACCACCGCGAAAGCCTCGTTGATCTCAAACAGATCGACGTCCTTCACAGCCCAATCCAGGTTTTCCATTAAACGTTTTATCGCACCGACAGGCGCCGTCGTAAACCATGCGGGTTCCTGCGCGAAACTGGCGTGGCCCCGGATGCTAGCGAGTGGTTTGATGCTACGATTCTCGGCTTCGCCTGCGGTCATCAATATCAATGCCGCGGCACCATCGGAAATTGAACTCGAGTTCGCCGCGGTCACCGTACCGTCTTCCCGAAACGCCGGTCGCAGGGTTGGTATTTTTTCCAGATTGGCATTAAAAGGTTGCTCATCGGTATCCACTGTCGATTCCCCTCTACGCGACTTTATCACCACGGGCGTTATTTCGTTGGCAAATGCCCCGCTTTCAATAGCAGCCTGCGCGCGCTTTAACGAAGTGATCGAAAATTCATCCTGTTGTTCACGGCTGAACCCATATTTATCTGCGGTTTGCTCGGCAAACACGCCCATCAGTCGACCTTTATCATAGGCGTCTTCGAGTCCATCAAGAAACATATGATCCATCACCTGGCCGTGACCCATGCGCATTCCGGCCCGGGCTTTCGGTAAAAGATAGGGTGCATTCGACATGCTTTCCAGGCCACCCGCGACCATTACCCGGTTACTACCGGCGAGCAGCAGATCATGCGCCAGCATCGTCGCCTTCATACCCGATCCGCACATCTTGTTCACCGTGGTACAGTTGGTCGCCAGGGGTAAGCCGGCACCCAGGCTCGCCTGCCGCGCCGCCGCCTGTCCAAGACCGGCAGAAAGCACACAGCCCATGATGACCTCATCGACCGTATCGGCAGCAATACCACTGCGTTCAACAGCAGCCGCTATTGCGGCCGCACCCAGTTCCGGCGCAGTGGCCGCGGACAATACCCCCTGAAACCCGCCCATCGGAGTACGGGCCGCACCGGTAATGACTATTTTTTCGCTCATCGCTTTTATCTCATAACGCTATTAACAAAGAATTTTGATCAGGCTGTTTGTCTAACAGGCATCCTGTACCTTATTTTCTTACATATCACCGAATAATTACATACATGGGGACCGCTTATTTCTATTAAACTACGAATTATTCTTTCGTTTAAAAATTTTGAGTAGAAATTCATGAACATCAAGACAGTTGGCGTCATCGGCGCCGGAACCATGGGTAACGGTATTTCACAGGTCTGTGCCGCGGCTGGATTATCGGTCACCATGCAGGACATAAACACTGATGCGCTACAACAGGGCATGGACACAATCAGCGGTAGTATGGACCGCATGATCAAAAAAGAAAAAATTAATCAAGAAGACAAGCAAAAAACCCTGGCAAACATCAAAACCAGCACCGATCTGCAAGCGCTGTCTGAAGTCGACATCGTCATTGAAGCGGCTACCGAAAACGAAGCCCTCAAGCTTCAGATATTCGAGCAGCTCGACCAGCTTTGCAAACCGGGGGCCATTCTGGCCAGCAATACTTCGTCGATTTCGCTAACCCGCATAGCCGGTGCCACGCAACGCGCCGACCAGGTTATTGGCATGCATTTTATGAATCCGGTGCCGATGATGGCGCTCGTAGAAATTATTCGTGGCCTGCAATCGAGCGATGAAACCTACCGGCAGGTACACCAGCTTTCAGAATACATCGGCAAGGTACCAATAGAGGCAAAGGATAGTCCCGGATTCGTCGGCAATCGCATATTAATTCCGATGATTAACGAGGCGATATTCACCCTGCACGAGGGCATTGCCAGTGCCGAAGCAATCGACGATGTGTTGAAACTCGGCATGGCGCATCCGATAGGCCCCCTCGCATTGGCGGACCTCATCGGTCTCGATACCTGCCTGTCTGTCACCAAAGTGTTGCACGAGGGTTTTGGCGATTCCAAGTATCGCCCCTGCCCCCTGCTCCAGCAAATGGTTGACGCCGGCTACCTGGGTCGCAAGAGCGGTCGCGGATTTTTCATCTACGAGTAAGCATAGAATTAGTTTTTCATAACCCGAGTTCAGACAAACCTGGATGGTCCTCCGGGCGGGGACCCGTCGGCCAGTGAAATTTTCGTTCCGATTCGTCGATCGGCAAATCATTGATACTCGCGATACGAATTTTCATTAACCCGTTTTCATCGAACTCCCAGTTTTCGTTACCATAGGAGCGGAACCATTGCCCATCGGCATCGTGACTCTCGTAGGCAAAACGCACGGCAATGCGTGCATTCGCAAAAGTCCAGATCTCCTTAATCAGACGGTAATCCAGCTCCCGCACCCACTTGTCCTGTAGAAATGCCCTGACCTCATCCCGCCCGCTAACAAACTGCGATCGATTTCTCCACTGACTATCGATGGTATAAGCCAACGATATCTTTTCCGGATCACGGCTGTTCCAGCCATTTTCAGCCGCGCGAACTTTTTGAACCGCGGTTTCATAGGTAAATGGTGGTAATGGTGGGCGGCTTTCTTTCATGATATTTCCTCTCTAATAATGAAGATGTCGTAAGTCAAATGTCTAGTACAAGGTGTTCGCTCTTTGTCCGCGAAACACAGGGGCAGAACAATTTATAGTCCGCCCTTTCCGCCGTCGACAGCGCCGAATCCCGATGTTCGGGTTCCCCGTCTAGTACCTTCACCGCACAGGTTTTACAGTTGCCGGCGCCGCAGCTAAACGGTGATTTAACGCCAGCCTCGAGCATGGCATCGAGAATAGTCTGGTCGGCGGCAACCTGCAGGTGCTTGCCCGAGCGACGCAGTTCGAGCTGAATCGGTTTTGCATCTGCACTGATGACCGCGTCAAATCGCTCGAATCGGACTCGCTCCGGCTCGATCGCTAACTCTGATGCAATTCGGACTACCGTATCGATTAGACGACCCGGGCCGCAGACATAGATTACCGCGTCGTCTGGTGCATTATTTAGGACCCGCTCGATGTTCAATCGTTCCTGGTCAGAAGATCTATAGATCGTTATTTCATTTTCAAATTCTCGAAGCAAGCGGTCGCGAAATGCCATCTCCGCGCCACTGCGGCCGGCATAGTGCAGATGCATGTCAGTGCCCCGGGCCTTTAATGCCTGGGCCATAGCCTTGATCGGCGTAATACCAATACCACCCGCGATCAGCAACGCCGGCCTGGCGTCGCTATGAAGCTGGAAATGGTTCTGTGGCAGTTCGCAATACAATGTTCGGCCGATATTAAATTGCTCATGCACGGCGATCGATCCGCCATCGCCTTCATCTTCACGTAGTACCGCGATTTCATAGGCGTCGCGACGTGCCGGATTAGAGCAGATTGAATAGTGACAGATTTTCTCCCTGCCATCGCCTGACCGCATCGGGAACTGCAGGTGTGAACCGGCTTCGACAGCCGGTAAGTCCGCACCATTCGAATCGCGTAACTCGAATGCACGAACCCGCGGCGTAAGTTGACGAACACCGCTTATCACCAGTTCCAGCGGACCACTATCCAGCACCGCCGACGATGCATTACGAACTAATTTTGTATCAGCCCTCAGTAGTCTATTTTCTTCAATCATTGGCGCCATCAAATCCTCTATATATGAATCCGTATAGCGTGGCGTAATGTGCTGCGGGCAGTTCCAGTCGAAGGCTTCAATGTGAATCACAAAACCACGCTCGACCTGCGCTCGATAATGCGCCACTTCCAGTTTGGCAAGTAGCTCGGTATCATCGGGGCCAACCAGTTGCACACGACCAAGCAGCTTGAATCGAGTTCGATTCGGATAGTCCATGAAAAATAACGAAACGCGATCGTCTTTCCTGAAATTACCGACACTGACGTACTGGCGGTTGCCGCTGAAGTCAGCAAAGCCGATCGTTTTTTCATCGAGTACCCGCATAAAACCCGTCGGTCCACCGCGGTGCTGGACGTATGGCCAACCAGTCTCACTGACGCTTGCCATGTAAAAACTATCACGAGCCAAAATGAAATCCGCTTCGCGCGCACTGAGCAGATGATTGAAATCATCCCCGGTTTCCATCGCCGTGTAACCACCCCGGCTACCGAGTTCCCGCTGCACCTGCTGAACCGATTCGGTAAATGCAATCTCTGCGAATTTATGTCCCATCATACTTCTCCTCTGATTTTATGAGAATTGCAGGTCGCCGGCGGCCCTGCCACCGGCGACTTCGGCCTTCTATGAGGCGAGTTTGAGCTCTGGATTAGCGTTGTCGTTGTCTATGACCGTTATACGACTCATGCTGATATTCCTAAATAATTTGTGGATTAATTCCGCGACGCCCCTTGCGCCGCGAGTAATGACACTATGCCTAATTCCGTTTACAATAAGAATACCTATAATATGCAATTGTTTATTTCACTAAATGGAATAATTATGGATCGCTTTCATCTCATGAATGTCTTCGTTGCCGTCGCCGAAGAGCAGGGTTTTGCTGCCGCTGCCCGGCGCCTGCAGCTCTCGCCACCCGCCGTGACCCGTGCCGTGGCAGCGTTGGAGGAACAGCTTGGCGTCAAACTGCTCAATCGAACCACGCGTTATGTGCGCGCCACCGAGGTGGGTCAACGCTACCTGGAAGATGCCCGCCGCATACTCGCAGATGTAGATGCAGCGAATGAGACCGCGGCAGGGATTAATTCCGAACCCCGGGGTCACCTTTCGATTACCGCTCCCGTGTTATTTGGACGCATGTTCGTCATGCCCGGAATTGTCGAATACCTGAACACCTATCCCGATACAGAGGTTTCCGCGGTATTGCTCGACAGGATTGTGAATATGCTCGAAGAGGGCCTGGACGTTGGTATTCGAATCGGCGAGCTGCCCGATTCCAGCTTACGTGCGCTACGGGTCGGTTCCATACGGGTTGTCCTCTGCGCATCACCAGGCTACCTGCGGCGCCAGGCCCTGCCGCAAAAACCACAGGACCTGTCCAAACATTCGATGATTGCCTCCAGTGCAGGTAATCAAGCCATCAACTGGCGCTTCGAATCACCTAAAGGTAACCATGTCTTGCGCCTGCAACCCCGCTTGACGGTAACAACCAACGACGCTGCAATCGAGGCCGCGATCCAAAATTTCGGGATTACGCGGTTGTTTTCCTACCAGGTCGCGGCAGAAGTCGAAAGCGGTGAGTTAGAAATAATTTTGCCCGAATACGAACCAGCTCCGCGGCCAATTTACATCGTCCACCGCGAGGGACGCTACGCATCGGCAAGAATCAGGGCCTTCGTAGATTTGATGGCAAAGCGACTGCGATCCGACAAGGCGCTGAATTAGCAGCTAGTACCCCTTTAAGCGACACTTAACCAATATTGACCTATATCAATGTTAATTTGGCCAGTTTTATTAATATTAATCATTCATACATAGCGAGGAATTTGATATGAACATACTGTCAATATTAATAGTATTTGCTCTGTTGTTAACGATTGTTGTACTTGGTACTGGTATCTGGTCAATGGCTCACGGCGGCGAGTTTGATCGCAAACATTCAACCCAGTTAATGTTTGCACGTGTGGGCATGCAAGGAGTCACTTTATTACTCCTGTTCTTTGCCGTTTATCTTGCAAGTTAGATACACCAGAATTAAGAAACCTGGTCAGAATTAGAGAACACTTGCCGACACACTAGACTTTCGAAAAGTGCTCCCTAACATTTAAGCTACCGCTGTATCGACTGATCCGGCAACGGGTTTGAACAGCCGTGCGAAAATCATAAAATGCGTGATCAGTAATACCGGCACCAGCAGGGTCGGAATATACCAGGCCGACCCTAAATTCGGGGCCACATCCACATGGCGCAGGGCATTCAGCAGATCGATCGTACCAACGATGTTAAACAGCCATACTGCCCCGATTGCTATCCCCACTTGCCTCCGAAGCGCGATAAGCGCCAGCAGCGCCAATCCTGCTGCCAGTAAATCACCGTACGCGGCGGGAATCGTAAAATAGTCAGGCAATGGTTGCGCAACCACTCCAGGCACGAGAAAAACCATGCCGATATAGCGAAATGCGTGTGGAAGGGTCAACCAGAATAGAGCATCGCGTAACGGTAGTTTTGCCAGGGTTGGCGCCAGCAACCACCTGGCTAACAGGCCCATTACTAAAAGGCTCGAAATAAATTGTAATTGGAAAATCGCTTGTATAGTCATCGTTAATATCTCCTGATTGTTTCCAGACTAATTCGTCTGGTATTAGTTAAAAAAATTTACTCTAGCACCCGAAGAGCGATACCCAGGTGTTTTTCGATCTGCCGACGGGATACACCACTGGCGGCCAGCATTAACGCAGTTCTAAATTCAGTCGCCAGGTAAGTTGCCAGACCTGCAACATCTTCGGGTGCTGCAATCTGGCCTTTTACGATCGAGCGCTCAAGGCAGCCCTGCATAACCCTGGCAATATCGCTAAAGAAGTCATTCACAAAGGCATTAATTTCGGCATCCCTGTTGCCAAGTTCGACCCCGGTATTGCAGATCAAACATCCGCGTCGAGTATTCTCTTGCGTTAACATTCCCGGCGCTTGCCTGAAAAATGCTCGTATTTCAGGCAGCGATGCATCGGGGTTACGGATTGGTCTTTGAATATCCCTATGCCGGTCACCGGCATATTGATTCAGTGCCTTCATAAAGAGTTCGCGCTTGGTACCGAAAGTACCGTATATGCCGTACTTTGCCACACCCGAACGTTTGACGACCTCATCGACTGAACTGTCGTAATAACCCTTCTCCCAGAACAACTCGATGGCTGTCTGCAGGGCTTCATTCGGATCAAACTCTCTCTGTCTTGGCATAATATCAAACTGCGCAGTCTGGAATAGATAACAGACTATACCGTCTGAATCATCAAGTCAAGTTAAATTGAAATGAAATGAAATGAAATATGAAAACTATAACTTCGATGCCCAGATCGCCAGCTTGTGGCGCATGGACTTGATCGACACCTGGTCTTCGGGAATGGGCTGTATCACCTGGTCGTGAACCAGTAGTCGATAAATATAGAGAATCTTGTCATCCGCTGAATCGGTTGCCTCAAACTCCACCACGCCGCGATTTTCACCATACTTGACGCCCTCGAGAATCGCCTTCTTTATCATTTCTTTTTCGTTTTTAAGTTTCTTCATGTCCAGCCCTGGTTTTAAAATTCAAGATTATTGTGACTTATGCCCAATCGAAAACTGGGAAACCTCGCCCAGCGTAACCCAGGTAAACTCATTCGGGTTAGGGTCCGGGTAAATATAACCACAATCTGGTAAATCGAGCAGTACAGATCGGAACTCTACGCAAAGCCTGTTGTTTTCGACGTGATAAGCTCCGGACATCATCATATCTGATGACCTGATCGCCACGCCATTGGCGCCGGTGAATTGTAGATAAATTTCGGTACCGTTATGTGTATGACCTTTCCATAAACCTTTGCCAGTTAAATCTCTGATTTCGGCATGATTCAACACTTGCCGGTCTCCCGGATCAAATCCATAGGCAAATTCTGGAACTCCCGCTTTCCGGGCAGAGTTGACGATCAGGTCAATATCTTCGGGTCGGCGATAATAAGACCAAATGACTTTGGTGTATTGTTGATTTAGCCAGGGAAGCCCGGCCAGCCTGACATCAAGGTAAGGTTTTGCCGCCTCGCGATCGTCCCTGGCCCCATGAATGACAATAGAGAGACTTCCCCATTCGCGAATGCCCTCAGACAGCTTTGTATCTGCCAGCGCCTTTTCGAACTCATGAAGGAAAAAATAAATTTCCGCGCGATTACCAAAAAACGCTTTAGGTGGAGTGGCATGAAGGCCAATAGCGGTATTAATCGACTTCAACGCGGCTTCGTGAAAACCGCTATAGGATAAAACCAGGGCAAGGTCGGCATGTAACACGGGATTGGATGGTTCTATTTCAAGGGCCTTCTTAACTGACGCGATGCCGGTATCGTGGGCACCCGATACTGCCTGCATTAATCCCAGTATCGCCAGTGCATCGGCGTTTTCGGAATCAAGTTCGAGAGCCTTGCCCGCAGCTTCATAAACCAACTTCTTCGACGCAGCTGGTGGCATTACCTGGCTTGCATCGAGTTGCCAGTTGGTCAAGGCCTCTCGCGCAAGCCCTGTATAGGCGGCGACGAAAGAAGCATCAAGTTCGATGGCCCGCTGGTAGAACTCGAGGGTATTGTTATCCCGCTCAGAGCCACGACCAACCAGGCGACGGTGCTCGGCCCTGAGAAAATAATCGTAGGCTTCGAGATTCGTTGTCCTGCGCTTCGAGCGTGGCTTGTCGGTAGATTCGAGCTTTATTCCAGCAAGTATCTTAGCGATTATCTGATCCTGCAGACTAAATATATTCTCGACCTTGTCATCGAAGCGCCCCGCCCAGACCTGTTGATTAGTAGCGCTGTCGACCAATTGCACATTGACCCGAACATTACCATAGGATCGTCGGAAGCTGCCCTCGACGATATAACGAACCTGTAATTGCCGAGCCATATCGAGCACCGGAAGTTGTTTATTTTTGTAGAGAAAACTCGAATGCCGAGGAGTGACCTGCAGGCCACTGATGTTAGACAAATCGGTAATCAGGTCGTCGGTCAGGCCATCCGCATAAACCGTCTGCCCCGGATCGTTACTCATGTTGGCAAACGGTACGATTGCAAGTGACAGCGTATTCTGGTCATAGTGTAGTTTCGATGAATCGGTTGTCATTGTGGATTCGTCAAATCCACTGCCGATATAAAAACCCAAACCTACTAACACCAAAAGCAGGCAAGCGACGAATGCAAGAAGCACCTTACTTTTGTAGGCCTGCCCAGGATGGGTACGCAGTCTCGACAGGGAATCGGGTACCGGAATGGTGGCACCCGGTTTGAGATGAACCGCATAGGTACGTACCGGACGTTCAATGTTCTTGACCGATTTTTCACCGTGATACTCAAAACCAAAACCTTGTTTTTGACCAATCGCATCAAACACGCTACCCGAGATACAAACTCCTCCGGGTTCGGCCAGACTTTCGAGCCGAGCAGCAACATTAACTCCATCACCGTAAATTTCGACACCATCAACGATTACCTCGCCGAGGTTGACGCCGATTCGAAACAACACTCGCTGATTATCTGCAAGATTCGAGCTGATTTCGGATATTTTTTGTTGCACATCGAGCGCACAATATAATGCGTTAGAGGCCATTGAAAAATCGGCTAGCACAGCATCGCCAGCATAGTGAATTACTCGACCCTCAAAGCTAACTATCGCCTCCGAAATAGTTTTCATGTTATCGCGCAGCTGGCGGTGAGTACGGTCTTCATTTTCACCGGTAAGGCGACTATACCCAGCGACATCGGCATAGAAAATAGCGGTGAGTTTTCGTTCGAAATTTTCCCCGACTGGTTCGCTGGCAAAAGAATTTTCTGCATCAGCCTCAATCAAAACAGGCGCGATCAGCCGATATCCAGCCTTCGAAATAGTTTCTATTACGCGGTGATCCTTACCAGTATCGTCAAAAGCCTTCCGGATTTTTGCAATTGAGCTACTCAAAGCGTCGTAACCGACGACCCTGCCCTGCCAAACATTTTCTTCGATTTCCTGCCGGGTAACGACCTCGTTTGGACGTTCGGCCAGGTAAAGCAACAAACCCATACTGCGTGGTTCGAGTTTTTTTTCCGCACCATCACGCGTAATTCGAAAAGAATTAGTATCGATTTGCCAACCGTCTATAGATATGGATAGTTGATTATCCATATCTAAGCTCTTGATTTTTATAAATTATTTTTTCCGTCATAAAAAAACCAAATTTTCATCACTTATTTTCCCGATAAATTTGCTTTGATAGTCATAACAGATCGACAGGAACAACCGAAACAATTATTCCTGTGAACGAACCTAACACATTTTAAACGAAATTAGATTATGAATAGCAAATATACAAAGATGTTGATTTTGAGTCTTGGACTACTTGCTTTTACAAATGTACAGGCGGAGTCACTGCACGAGGCCGTGACCAATCAAAACATCGACCGAATTCAAGTACTGTTACAGGAAGGCGCTGACATCAATGAGCTGGGGCGTAGTTGGTACGGCTATGGATCGCCATTGCATCTTGCAGTACGTGATGGACGCCAGAATATTGCCAGGCTCCTGATTGATAGCGGAGCTGATGTTGATGTACGAGACCATAACGACTATACGCCACTACACAATGCAGCCTGGAATGGCAACCTCGACATGGTTAAGTTTTTAATTGATGCGGGTGCCGATATTAACGCTGTTAATTACTCGGGAGATACAGTCCTGAGTTGTGCCCAGGATAAACATCGGCCCGAGGTCATCCAGTTCCTCGAAGATAAACTGCAACTGGGTTCTAACTAGTATTTTGAGAGGAGAAATAAAGATGCGTAATAATTCATGGATCCAACGAAATCGACTCAACCGGCTTTACCTGGCAGCCAGCATGTCAGGTTTAATTCTCATTCTTAGTTTTAATTCCCACGCCAGTCACGATGTAAGTTTGAATCACAATGGGGTAGTAATAGGCGGTTATGACCCGGTTGCCTATTTCACCATGGGAGAAGCCCTGCGGGGTTCAGAAGATATCAGTACCGAGTATCTGGGAGGCGCCTGGCTTTTCGTCAATGAACAGCATCGTGATTTATTTATTGCCGACCCGGGCAAGTATATTCCGCAATATGGCGGCTATTGCTCAAGCAGTTCACGCGGCGGCGGTCATGGCAGCGCCAACCCCAGGAACTGGCAGATAGTCGAAAACAAGCTTTACCTTTTTAACTCCAAACCCTTTTCAGATGGCTGGATAGAATATCCATCAACCCTGGCCGCCGATAAAAAATGGGATAAAGCCAAGGCTGGCCTGTTACAACAGTAGCATTTAACGATCTCTTGCAAGTTTTGATCCCGAGTTAAGCCATGACAAGCCTCATTAAGCTGGGTTTAAGTTTAATAGCAACCTTTGCCATGCAACCTGCATTTAGTCATCACGTCGAATTACCGCAAGGCATAACGCAGGCCCAGGCCACCTGGCTGTGGGGTCATCATTCGATACCGGCTGATATCACGCTATCAGGCACGGCTTACTGGTACGTCTACCCGCATACCGATGTCAATGCAATTACCAACCCGGTGTGGAGCGAGGTCGCGGCAAAACATATCAAGCCAGGCGCGAAAACGCCGGC
>QNFD01000044.1 GCA_003645435.1 Gammaproteobacteria bacterium
CGGTACCAGCCGCTTTAAATGGCAGTTGCGTCAGGCTCGTGTATTAATCCTGGGGGGGCGTTATGAGGAGGGAAATCAGATATTGGAGTCCCTCATCAATGCGTACCGAGAGCCGATTGCTGAAGATACAGACCGAATTCTACAGGTACTGTTCGATTTGCAAACCGTAAATCTACACCAGCAGGCACTGGTGCATTTTAATCAACTGTTAATGCGCCCGGTCGAATTCAAACAACGCCGGGAAATAATGTTCTGGATCGCCGATTCATATAAAGCACTTGAAAAATATAACCAGGCTGCATTGTTGTATTTGCAGTCGGCAATGCTGCCTGATCCGCTGGCGATGGATCTCTGGGCGCAGACTGCCCGCTTTAGCGCGGCCCAGAGTCTTCAGAAATCGGGCCTTATAGATGACGCACGAAGAATTTACTCCGAGTTACTCAAGGTAACCCAGGAGCCGGCGCGGCGCGCTTTGTTGAAGCATAATATCCAGCAACTCTGGTTAAACCAGGATGCCCAGTAACAAGCAGTCTGTCGGACTTAGGGAGAATCTACTCGACAATTGCTCCTGCATTGTTCTACCTTCGGGGCGCCGAACCGCTGCATCCATGCAGTCGTGCGCTGATGGTCTCACTCTCCCACCATGCTCGCTACGATTCCCTAAGTCCGGCAGACTGCTAGAACAGCATGCGGGCTAGAATTGACAGCCCGGTGTCGATGCCGACAGCTCTTTCTCAGCATCGGACATTTCGATATCGATATCCTCAAATAGCGGTGTACTAAGATAGCGTTCACCGGTATCGGGTAACATGCAGAGGATGTTAGATCCTTCCGCTGCGGTCTCGGCGACCTCCAGCCCCGCGGCCAGGGTGGCGCCGGCGCTGATACCGACAAAAATCCCCTCTTTTTGAGCCAGGTTGCGGGCGCATTCGAGTGCGCGTGGACCCGCTACCAGTAAAATCTTGTCAATAACGCTGGAGGCGACCGAATCACCGGCCAGTTTGGGAATAAAGTCCGGGGTCCAACCCTGCATCGGGTGAGGGCTAAAGCCTGGGTGGCTTTCCGCAGGTGAACCGTCTTCATTTCTTTTTTGTTCGACGCCACTGTCCAGCAAGGCGGCGACTTCGGGTTCACAGACGATAATTCTGGTATTGAGACTCTTTTCCTTTAAAACCCTGGCGACGCCTTTCAAGGTACCACCGGTACCGTATCCAGTTACCCAGTAATCCAGTTGCGCACCATCAAAAGCCTCCAGGATTTCCGGTGCGGTGGTGTTGGAATGCATATTCGCGTTGGATTCGTTTTCAAATTGACGGGTCAGGAACCAGCCATTTTTTTCAGCTAGCTCTTTGGCTTTCTGCACCATTCCACTACCTTTCAGCGGTGCGGGTGTGAGCACCACTTTGGCGCCGAGGAAACGCATTAACTTACGCCGTTCGACACTAAAACTTTCCGCCATGGTGACTACCAGCGGATAGCCCTTCTGGGCGCAAACCATGGCCAGACCAATGCCGGTGTTACCACTGGTGGCCTCGATCACGGTTTGACCGGGTTTTAGGGCGCCTGATTTTTCTGCATCTTCAATTATCCCCAATGCGAGCCGATCCTTAACCGAACCCATCGGGTTAAAGGCTTCGATTTTCGCATATAAATTGACATGAGCCGGACCCAGCTTGTTAATTTTAACAACCGGCGTATTGCCGACAGTGCCAAGAATATTTTCATGTATGTTCATAGGAATTTCCTCCAGGTTCTGTTCAGGTACGAGCTTTGAGTTATTCGTGATATCCATCCTAACCAGATAGCTTTGTGATTGAAAGATGCAATTTCCTGCAATATGTTCCTCAATCACATTGGCCAGTGTCAAAGTAGGCCAAATTGACCTGGTGATGTCTTGAAACGTGATTAACTCATCCTCATATTATGTTGATTAACCTACCCTGGAGTAAGATAGATATGACAGTAGCAGCCAATGCGGAAACCCGAGGCTTCGAAACAGAAGTAAACCAGTTGCTGGATCTGATGATCCACTCGCTGTATTCGAATAAAGATATATTCCTGCGCGAACTCATTTCCAATGCTTCCGACGCCTGTGACAAATTGCGTTTTACCGCAATTTCAGACGCCAGCCTTTATGAAGAAGATATCGAGCTAAAGGTTAAGGTTAGCTACGACAAGGAACAGCGAACTATTACGATTAGCGACAATGGCATAGGCATGACGCGCGAAGAGGTGATTGATCATATCGGCACTATTGCAAAGTCGGGCACCCAGTCATTTCTTGACTCGATTACTGGGGACCAGAAGAGTGACGCCAAATTAATCGGTCAGTTCGGTGTTGGTTTCTACTCGTCATTTATTGTTGCCGAAGAAGTAACGCTGCGATCGCGAAAGGCTGGTGAGCCGGCTGAAAATGGTGTCGAGTGGGTATCACAGGGTAAAGGTGACTATGAAATCCGGTCGATTGAAAAGGCTGGTCGTGGTACCGAGGTCGTCTTGAAGCTGCGCGAAGGTGAAGATGAATTTTTGAACGACTGGAAATTGCGTTCAATCATTACCTCTTATTCAGACCATATTGATTTCCCGGTGATTATGGACAAGACCCACGAACCGGAAGCAGAGGGTGGTGAGACGGTTATCGAGGAAGAAACTGTTAACCAGGCATCTGCTCTGTGGCTGCGCGCCAAGGCAGAAATCAAGGACGAGGAATATAAAGAGTTTTACAAGCATGTTGCGCATGATTACGAGGAACCGATTGCCTGGAGCCATAATCGGGTTGAAGGCACGACTGAGTATACTTCGTTGTTGTACATTCCGGCGCGTGCGCCCTTCGATCTCTACGATCGCGAATCTCGCAATGGCATAAAACTCTATGTCCAGCGGGTATTTATCATGGAAGATGCAGAGAAGCTCATGCCCAGGTATTTACGTTTTGTACGCGGCCTGATCGATTCTAACGATCTGCCGTTAAACGTTTCGCGCGAGATTTTGCAGGGTAGCAAGGTAATCGACAGTATTCGCAATGGATCGGTAAAGAAGGTACTGGGAATGCTGGGAAAAATCGCCAAAAACGATCCGGAAAAATATCAGAAATTCTGGACCGAATTTGGCAAGGTGTTGAAAGAAGGACCTGCAGAGGACTTCGCCAACAAGGAGCAAATCGCCAAATTGCTGCGTTTTGCAACCACCCATAGCGGTGAAGAAGAGCAAACCGTGACATTCGATGATTATGTTTCACGTATGCAGGACAGCCAGGACAAAATCTATTACATCGCCGCTGACACGCATGCTGCTGCAAAAAATAGCCCGCATCTGGAAATATTCAAAAAGAAGGGTATCGAAGTACTGTTGTTAAGCGATCGTGTTGACGAATGGCTGACCTCACATTTAGCCGAGTACGATGGTAAAAAGCTGCAATCGGTAGCCAAGGGTGAACTCGATCTGGGCGAGGATGAGGCCTCGGAGAAAGAGCTCGAGAAAAAAGCAAAATCTTCGGAGAAACTGATTAAACGCATGAAAAAAGCCCTCGGTGAAAAAGTCGAGGATGTTCGTGTGACTAATCGTTTAACCGATTCACCAGCCTGTATCGTCATCAGCGAGCAGGATATGGCGATGCACATGCAGCGTATTCTGAAGGAAGCAGGTCACGCGATGCCAAGTTCCAGGCCGGTACTGGAAATCAACCCGGATCATCCGATCGTTAAAAAGCTCGATGTCGAAAAATCGAAGAAGAAGTTTGATGACTGGTCTGATATATTATTCGATCAGGCGATTCTTGCCGAGGGTGGTCAACTCGACGATCCGGCCAGTTTCGTATCCAAGTTGAACAAAATGCTGGTGTCAATTGCCAAGTAACACGAAGATTCGAAAGTATATTCGTCACCCATCCGATGTGCCGATTCAGGTTACCCTGGACCTGGTGGAAGATGATAGCGAGGAGAGCGCCGACGAGACTCTGACCAATGTGAGTCTCGGCGGTCTTTCCTTTATTTCTCAACAGCCATTCGAGATTGAGCAAACAGTTCGAGTTTCTATTCCGCTTTTAAAGCAGGAAACAAATTTGCTGGGCACCGTTGTCTGGTGCGAAAAATCTACTGAAAACTATGAAATTGGAATCAAGTTTGAAAGTTCAGAAGACCTGTTCCGATTACGTATGGTTGAACAAATTTGTCATATTGAACATTATCGAAAGGAAATAAAGCTGGTCGAAGGTCGTGAACTGAGCACGGCGCAGGCTGCTACTGAGTGGATTTCATTGTATGCCAGCGATTTCCCCCCTATTAAAAGCTAGCCGCATGTGGCTCCGAAAATCCCCTCAATAGCCATTATCGGCGCTGGCATTGCTGGCCTTACCTGCGCCACTGCGCTAAGGGGACTCGTGCCCCATGTTAAAATATTCGAAAAAAATATCTTTCCAGGCGGACGTATTAATCGACTCAGAGTCGGAGAATACGAGTTTAATCACGGTGCCCAGTTCTTTACGGTTAATAATCCTCTGTTCTGGAATATCGTTTCTGCCTGGCAAACCGAAGGCATTGTTCGCCCTTGGGATGGCTGGATAGTCGAGTTGCAAAAGGATCAAATTATTAATAGTGATATGGCAACACAGAGATTTACAGGGCAACCGGGAATGCAGGCTATCGCCGAGAATCTCGCCCAAAATTGTGATCTTGTGGTTTCCACCAGCGTTAGTGAGCTAGAAAAACAGAAATCAGGGGAGTGGCGATTGTTTAATGACCGAGGGGACTACCTGGGTGCTTATGATATCGTCATAATTGCCACGGCTGCCCACCAGGTATCCGGCCTGACAGGCAATGTTCCCTCGATTAGAAAACTCGCCGACGGGGTGGATATGACTGTCTGCTGGACGGGCATGTTTGCCTTCGAACAAAAGCTGGATTTACCCTACGACGCCGCCTATGTGCTGGATTCGCCATTGTCGTGGATTTCACATTCGCAGGTATCCTACCAGGTAACCGAAGCCGACTGCTGGGTACTTCACGCCTCGCCGGAATGGTCGCAACAGTATGCCGCCAGTTTCAGGGGGCGAGTGATGCACGCACTACTTGACGCATTTTGGCAGGCGACCGATCTGGATCCGGTAAAACCGATTTCATCGTCGGTACATTGCTGGAAACATGCCGTGCCAATCAACCCCATTTCCGAAGATTCGTTATTTGATGAAAACCAGGCAATCGGCGCCTGTGGTGACTGGTGCACGGCGCCAAGAATTGAAGGTGCAGTGTTGAGCGGGTTTTCAATGGCTGATCGTGTGATGAAATATATTAACAGGCCAAATAACCCGGGCCTGTCTGAATCCGATCGGTAATCCTGGAATGCCCGGTAAATTAAAAATTGAAAATCGTACGCGACTCGATAAATGGTTATGGGCAGCCCGATTTTTTAAAACCAGGACAATAGCGGCCCAGGCTGTGAACGGTGGTAAAGTACATTTAGCTGGTCAGAGAGTTAAATCTTCACGCCAGGTTAGAATTGACGATTGCTATGAAATCAATCGTGGTCAGGATCACCTGGAGGTAATTGTGCGGGCGCTTAGCGAGCGCAGAGGCTCGGCCGTTCTGGCACAGTCACTGTATTTGGAAACAACGAGCAGCATCGATCGACGTGCGCGAGAATCTGAGCAGCGAAAATTAGCCGCGATGCAAAAACCGGTAAGCGAGCACAGGCCCAACAAGCAGGAACGCCGAAAAATTCGACAATTTAGTGGAAAATTATGATCCGTTTGTTCGTTTACGGTAATTTGAAACAGGGGTTTCACAATTCCATCTACCTGGATAGTGCGCACTCATAGTTGCTGTCTTCTTAGTTGATGCAGGAGCGAAAAATCTTTTCTAATTGCTGAAAGTGCAATGTATCATTGAAGCGTATGTCAGCATCCTGCTTTCCTTGTGCGGCAAGTTGATTTTTAAGGTCGACATCGAGATAAATGCGTTCTATTTGTTTGAAAAGATCCTGTGCATTAAAGCTCTCAAACAATAGACCGGTTTTATCATGCTGAATTATTTCAGGTACGCCACCACTATTACTACCGATAACGGCGACACCTGAGCGCATAGCTTCGGGTAATACCAGGCCAAATGTTTCATATCTTGTTGCCAGTACAATACAGTCACAAAGTTGCATGAGTTGTTGTGGTTGTTGAGTAAAGTCTTGAAAGGTTATCTGATTACTGATATCCAGATCATCTGCCTGTTTTTTTAAAATATCACGGTAACCGGATGTCATTTCATGACCGATAATGAGTGCCTTAATATTATAACCGTGTTGTTTGGCCATACTGATAGCGTTAATCAGTAGGTGTTGACCTTTATTTTCTTCAAGTCTTCCTATTAATCCTACGACAAAGTCATCTGCGCCGAAGTTAAATATTTTTCGACTCTCCATTCGGCTATCTTCATCTAGAAACTTTTCTGGAGCCTTTACGCCATGATACAGGGTGACGATTTTTTCAGCATACCCCGGGATAAACTTTTTACATAATGACTCCAGCTCTTTACTGATAGTGAGCATCAAGTTCATATGGCGGTGTAAAAAATTATGGTAGATATCTTTTTTTTCACGAGTGATCATCATGTGCCGTGTGAAGACAATAGCTGGTCGTCGTTTAGATAATAGCTTACCGAGAACGCTAACTAAGAAGTCTTTATTCCAATGTACGTGGATGATATCTATTTTGTTGTTATCGATTGTCCTGGCTAGTTTTTTTGCACTGAATAAAGCTAACACACTGGTTCGACGTTTTAGGTGCAATGTGTCGATATCAGAATTATTTTGAAAATACTCATCCAGTTTACTGCTCTTATCGACAATGGCAATAACCTTGGTAGGTAAGTTAGTAGATTGATTAGTCGGTAGGGAAGGGTTTTTTATTAAGTCTTTCGCGTTGTCTGTTTGGGTGGATAATGATAGTGCCTGTGCTGCACGAAAGACATACAGTTCTAGTCCTCCCAGGCTAGGTGATAGGCACAGTTCCAGCACGTTCATGATTGGTTTTTAGTTTGTTCGTGTTTTCTCTGTTTACGCATGATGTACGCTTTACTGTATTTGATAAATACATGCATGTATGAAAGAATGGCTACTGTTAATCCGGCGAAACCATCGAGAAAACCGCGTTTAAAAATATAGAGTTTGATAAATGTCCAGCTAGCATGTGTGAGTGGAGAAATGGCGCTGATGCGTTTTCGTTTTTTGAGTAGATCGTTTGCACCTATTTCTGTGTATTTATCGATTACTTTTAAGTGATCAGAAATACTGTCAAACGAATAGTGCAGGATATCTCCGTCCAACATGCTCGTTTTCATATTTCTACTATCTACGCTTTCATGGACATCATAATCAAACCATTTAGTTTTTGTTTTATTAAACAATCGGACGTTTTTGTCGGGGTACCAGCAATGATTTAACCATCGATAGACGTAGAAGGTCTTTCTCGCCATGCTGTAAACGCAATCGTCACTTAGACTTTCTTTAATATTCTGGATAGATGTTTGTAGTTCTGTTGAAAGCCTTTCGTCACAATCGAGGCTGATGATCCAGTCATTACTCGCTTTTTCTACAGCGAAATTTTTTTGTTTGCCATAACCCTGAAAGTCATGTTGATAGATTTTGTCCGTGTACTTTTTTGCTATATCGAGCGTTTTATCGGTGCTATTTGAATCGACGATAATAATTTCATCAACGATAGATTGAAGGCTTTTCAGGCAGTCTTCAATCTTATCCTCTTCGTTAAACGAAATAATACAGGCACTCAGTTTAGCCATGTTTTTCTATCGCTTGAGATTCTTTGTTGGGAAAATATTTTTACGATAGTAGCAGTACATTATTTTTTTATTATATCTATCACGCGCTGAGCTTTTGTCCACTTGCCCTGTGGTTTATCGATATATTGGAAATATTCATTTGTAAAATTTCCTTGATTGCACGTTATTCGATAGTTAGTGGTGTTTACCTTTTTTGTGTCTAGTATTTTGTTGAATACTCCGGGGCCGGTAAGTTCATAAACATTATCAAGGTTATTTTCTTCGATATTATTCATAATGAGATTGATCATTTTCTCCAAATTTGGATTACTACATTTACTGGCAATAAAATAATTACTTATTTCACCACTTTTTGTTTTTACATATAGCTCGGTATATTCCGGGTTAATTATGTAGCCTAGCGGCCATACAAGGTGTGCATCTATATCGAGGTAGACTCCGCCATATTTCTGTAACACCAGTAGCCGCCATAGGTCTGCTTGTGCGGCGCCAATTTGAATTCTTGAGTAACTTTCATATATTTTTTGGGGATAATTAGATTTAATAAACTCCGCCCTGTGTTCTGTGATCATGAAGCGATAGTCAAAGGTTGGAGATAGCAGGCGGTTGAATAAATAATTTAAATAAACAGGTAATGTTACGCGGTTTGTATAGTTGGTTTGCCAAAGAATGTGAGGGATTAGAGGCTGTTCTTTCTTAACGTAGATTGGTGCTGATTTCTGAGGTAGCGTGAATCTTTTATTGGGGAAAAGAAAATGAAAAAGGTAGCATAGAATCTTTGTCAGATTTGCAATTAACTTGATAACGCGGCTAGTAATAAATATGATGGAATATCTCACCAATTGTTTTCCCTAATAATGTTTTCGGTAGTTAGTATAGTGGACCGTCTAAAGGTAAACAAATTGCGAGATAAAGTAGCCGGAGAACGATAATCATCTTTCCTTACCCTGTCTAGTTCTCTTGATGGATAAGCTACCTATCAGGTATTTGGTTATACACAATCTGATAATTCCGATGCCGATGCAAACTTGGTGGCGTCTGCGCTTCGCCCAGATACGAATTCTGGTTCAGGAACCGCCGGTATCCGGTTCGTAGGTACCGCGCCTTGAAATAATACAAATCCGTTTCGGTATCTTTCTCGTGCTCTGTAAATGTAAAGGCATTGAAGCTTTTACCGTTTTTTACAAATATGCAAGTCGATAATAAGCTGGAGCAGTGATATGAACAAAATAGTGGAATTTTTAGAGACTTCTTTGAGCGGCGGTATTCTTGTGCTGCTGCCACTGATTATGCTTTATCTGCTCCTGGATCAAATAATCGAAATACTGATTGCGCTGGCAACCCCTATTGCAGATTTATTTCCAGGTAGATTTTTTGATAACCTGCAATTACCTGGCGTGATAGCTTTAGTTCTGCTGCTGGGAGCATCTTTTCTGTTCGGCCTGGCCCTGCGCTCAGATGCCCTGCGTCGGTTCGGCCACTGGTTAGAGCGAGCCCTTCTG
Organism: Gammaproteobacteria bacterium; assembly: GCA_003645435.1. Next base: position 9,284 of record QNFD01000044.1, read on the forward strand.
GGGAAATTACCGCTTTATAAAGCAGTAAAAAGTTTGTCCCGGGGGCTTATCGGGGCTAAGGAGGATGGCGTATTCAAACCGGCGCTTATGCATTCAGGCGATGGAGAACGGGAAATCGTGTACCTGATCGAGGAGGACGGCAAGGGGCAGGTAACCGTGCTGGTACCCTGGGCGCCGGCATCTTTTGCCGGTACTCTAAAGATTATAAGTCGTGACCGCATCGAATTGCTCGACTCGAACCTGGGGGACACGTCGAGAGTTCTGAGTCACTGGGGTGTTGGAACCTTTGCGTTATTGGAGAAAATACAGCCGGGTAACGATAACGGAAAGTGATGGTATGAACGAAGATATTAGTGGTAAAAAAGAACAGCCTGGGAGTGGTTGGCGACTGCGACTGGGTCTGACTATATTCATCATCGGCTTTGCCAGTCCGTTCTTGATTCCGGTGATCGCGGCCACCGATCTTCCGAGTGCGTGGAAAACGGCTATTTCGGGGGCGCTGGCAATCGGTATTCCCGAACTTTTCAGCATCATAGCGATTGCGATCATGGGCAGAGCCGGATTTGACGTCATCAAGGCGCGCTTTTTTAGTTTCATCAAAAGGCATGGTCCCCCGGAACGGGTGAGCAAAAATCGCTACCGAGTGGGTTTGGTAATGTTCTCGCTGCCTTTATTATTTGGATGGTTGGGGCTTTATTTTGCCCAATACATCCCGGTTTACGAGGCTAATCTACTGGCGATCAACATTATCGGAGACTTACTGTTGCTTTCGAGCCTGCTGGTGCTCGGCGGCGATTTCTGGGACAAGATCAGGGGCCTGTTTATTCATGATTCGGTGATACAGATGCGCCCATCGTGAAACTACTTTCGATTGAATACGAGGTTTAATCGTAAATCCCATGTTCCCTGGTTGCGAGAAATTCGATCTCAGGCCAACGTTCCTCGGTCATCGTCAGGTTAACGCGCGATGGCGCAATATAGGCGAGGTCACCCGCATGATCGATTGCGAGATTGCTGCGAGCCTTGTTTTTGAATTCGGTTAATTTCTTTTCGTTATCGCATGAAATCCAGCGCGCCGTATTAACATTTACCGCCTCGAACTGGCAATCGACGCCGTATTCGTGCTGGAGTCGGTGGGCAACCACATCGAATTGTAAAATACCAACCGCACCCAGAATCAGGTCGTTGTTAGCGAGAGGTTTGAACAGCTGCGTAGCCCCTTCTTCGCATAGTTGGGACAAGCCCTTGAGCAGGGCTTTCATCTTAAGCGGATCTTTCAGGCGTGCGCGTCGGAACAACTCGGGCGCAAAATTCGGAATTCCTGTAAACGCGAGCTCCTCACCCATCGTGAATGTATCACCGATGCGAATTGTGCCGTGGTTATGTATGCCGATAATATCCCCGGTATAGGCCACTTCTACATGGTCCCGATCGGCGGCCATAAAGGTAAGTGCATCTGGAATCTTTACCTCCTTTTTAATGCGCACATGCCTTACTCTCATGCCCTTAGTGTATTTCCCCGAGCAAATACGCATAAAGGCGATACGATCACGATGTTGCTTATCCATATTGGCCTGGATTTTAAATACAAATCCGGTCATTAGATCTTCATCTGGTTGTACCACTCGTGTTCGGGTGGGGCGGGCCATTGGTGGTGGTGCGTATTCGTTAAAAGCATCGAGCAATTCCGCCATACCAAAGTTGTTAATCGCGGATCCGAAAAATACGGGGGTTAACTCTCCGTTTAGATAACTTTCCAGCTCAAAGGCGTTGGAGGCGCCGCGCACCAGTTCAATTTCCTCACGGAAATCCTCGGCCATGGACCCCAGTAGTTCATCCAGTCGTGGATTATCGAGTCCTTTGATGACCTCACCTGTTGATATCTTTTCGGCATCACTGGCGGCGAACAAATGCACCGAGTCGGTTAATAGATGGAATACTCCCTTAAGCCGCTTACCCATACCAATCGGCCAGGTAATCGGCGCACAACTTATTCCGAGTACTTCCTCGACTTCATCCATGAGATCGATTGGATCACGCCCCTCGCGATCGAGTTTGTTAATAAAGGTAATGATTGGGGTATCGCGCAGGCGGCAGACATCCATTAGTTTAATGGTGCGCTCTTCCACACCCTTGGCACAGTCAATTACCATGAGTGCCGAATCTACCGCGGTCAGGGTGCGGTAGGTATCTTCGGAAAAATCTTCATGTCCCGGGGTATCGAGCAGGTTGATGATGCAATCTTTGTACGGGAATTGCATTACCGACGAGGTTACCGAAATTCCACGCTGTTTTTCCAGTTCCATCCAGTCTGACGTCGCGTGACGAGAGGCCTTCCTGCCTTTCACAGTTCCTGCCATCTGGATTGCTTTACCGAACAGCAATAACTTTTCGGTTACCGTGGTTTTACCCGCATCCGGGTGTGAAATAATTGCAAAAGTGCGCCGGCGCCGCATTTCGTCTATATCAGACATCATTTTTACTCAATATTATTACGCTTGATACGGGGTTCAG
>QNFD01000045.1 GCA_003645435.1 Gammaproteobacteria bacterium
CTTCGGTTGAATTTTCCACCGGTACCAGACCGTAATCGGCATACCCCGATTCGACTGAACTGAAAACCTCGGGAATGCTGCTCATCGGAATAGTCGAAACTGAATGACCAAAATGCTTAAGCGCCGCACTCTGGGTAAAAGTGCCCTCCGGTCCCAGATAGGCAATCTTTAGTGGTTGCTCGAGGGCAAGACAGGCAGACATGACTTCACGCACCAGGCGCCCTACTTCGTCATCGCTTAGCGGCCCCCGGTTACTGGATTTGATGCGCTGAATTACCTGTGCTTCTCTATCCGGTCTGAAAAAATTGATCGCATCGTCCGGTTTTTCTGTATCGTTGCGCTTCACTTCGGCGACCGCAACCGCGCAGGCTGCGCGTTGATTAAACAAATCGAGCAGCTTATCGTCGATTTCATCGATCTGGGTGCGTAAATCTTGAAGTTTTTCTTCACTCATGGGCAATTGACACGGGGTTCGGCTAACTTTCAGATGAATCGTCATCCCCGGTTTCGTCGCCAATGACGGTAGCGGCTACCGGTTCGATCTGGACCAGTTGCTCGTTTTCGCCGAGACGAATCAGGGTGACACCCTGCGTATTTCGGGCCAGCACGGAGATATCCTGAATCGGGGTTCTTACCAGGGTGCCGGCATTACTGATTAGCATCACCTCTTCATCGTCCACGGTTTTAATCGCACCGATGACCCTGCCGTTACGATTCGAAGTCTTAATTGAAATGACACCCTGGCCACCACGTCCCTGGGTTGAAAAGTCGGATACACGGGTCCTCTTGCCAAATCCATTCTCGGTAGCAAACAGAATTTCGCCCTCGTTGGACTGTACCGCGATAAGCGAAATTACTTCATCGTCAGGCTTAATCTTGATACCTCTTACCCCTGCTGCGGTACGACCCATCGCACGCACATTTTTTTCGGCAATTCGAATACCCTTACCCGCACTGGTAAACAACATCAGGTCAGCCGTATCGTCTGTGAGCTGTACACCGATCAGGCTGTCCTCGTCTCGCAAATCCAGAGCAATAATACCGTTTGCACGGGGACGCGAAAAGCTCGATAGCGGTGTGCGCTTTACTTTGCCGCTCGCGGTAGCGAAAAAGATGTACTGGTCTTCAGGGTACTCACGCACCGGCAGGATGGCGGTAATACGCTCGTTTTCTTCGAGCGGCAGTAAATTTACCATCGGACGGCCGCGTGCGGTCCGACTACCTATCGGAAGTTGATAAACCTTTTGCCAGTAAACCTTTCCGCGCGTCGAGAAACACAACAAGGTGTCATGCGTCGAGGCAACAAACATTTGCTCGACAAAATCTTCGTCCTTGACCTTTGTCGCGGCCTTGCCGCGTCCGCCGCGCCGCTGTGCCGAGTATGACTCCAGCGGTTGCGCCTTGGCATAGCCGAGATGAGATATCGTCACTACAACATCTTCTTCGCTGATTAAATCCTCGACGGTCAAGTCGGAGTGATCGATAATAATTTCGGTACGGCGAGGCTCGGAAAACTGCTCCCTGATCGCTTCCAGTTCAAGCCGGATTACCTGCATCAATCGCTCATCCCGATGCAGGATATCGAGCAGGTCTTCGATCTTGTCGAGTATTTCACGATACTCACTGAGTATTTTGTCCTGCTCGAGTCCGGTTAACCTGTGCAGTCTTAAATCCAGTATGGCCTGAGCCTGTTTTTCAGTTAAGCGGTAGACATCATTACGTAAACCACAGTCGTCGGGGGTATCTTCCGGCCGTGAGGATTCGGCGCCGCTGCGATTTAACATCTCCATTACGACACCCGGCACCCAGTCCTTTTCGAGTAAACCGGCCTTCGCAACCGCCGGACTGGCGGAGTTTTTAATCAAGGCGATAATTTCGTCTATGTTAGCTAACGCAATCGCCAGGCCTTCCAGGATATGCGCCCGGTCCCTGGCCTTTCGCAGCTCAAAAATGGTGCGGCGCGTAACCACTTCACGCCGATGCAGGATAAAGGCCTCGAGTATCGCCTTCAGGTTCATCAACCTTGGCTGGTTATTGACCAGGGCTACCATATTGATCCCAAAAACATTTTGCATCTGGGTCTGCTTGTACAGATTGTTCAGGACCACGTCGGCAATTTCACCCCGACGTAATTCGATAACCATGCGCATTCCATCCTTGTCCGATTCATCGCGCAGCCCGGTAATGCCTTCCAGACGCTTTAGCTTGACCAGTTCCGCGATTTTTTCGAGCAGGCGCGCTTTATTGACCTGGTAAGGTAACTCGGTAGTGATAATGCTCTGACGACCGGACTTATCTTCTTCAAAATGTGTTTTCGCGCGCAGGTAAATCTTGCCCTTGCCACCGCGGTAAGCCTCGCGTATACCTCTGGCACCATTGATAAAACCCGCGGTCGGGAAATCCGGACCAGGGATACATTCCATCAGGTTTTCAATGGTCGATTCGGGCGTATCAATCAGTAACAGACAGGCGTTGACGACCTCTGCCAGGTTGTGCGGCGGTATGTTGGTTGCCATGCCGACAGCGATTCCGGAAGATCCATTGATTAACAGATTAGGCGTTCGTGTCGGTAATACCGCAGGTTCATATTCCGACTCGTCGTAATTGGGTAGAAAATCAACCGTTTCCTTATCCAGGTCTGCGAGCAGTTCGTGTGCGATTTTGGACATGCGTACTTCGGTGTATCGCATCGCCGCCGGTGAATCGCCATCAACCGAGCCGAAATTGCCCTGGCCGTCGATCAGCATATGGCGCATCGAGAAAGGCTGGGCCATACGCACAATGGTGTCGTAAACCGCCGTATCTCCATGCGGATGGTATTTACCGATAACATCACCGACTACACGGGCAGATTTTTTATAGGGTTTGTTATAATCGTTGCCAAGCACATGCATCGCGTAAAGCACGCGACGATGAACCGGTTTGAGACCATCCCTGACATCGGGCAGGGCGCGCCCGACGATAACGCTCATGGCGTATTCGAGATACGACTGGCGCATCTCGTCTTCCAGATTTACAGGAACTATTTCTTTGGCTATATCAGCCATAAAAGTTGATACTCATGGGTTAGTTTTGGCGTAGGGATGATTTATTTCGAATCTACGCGATTTTAACACAAACCCTAGGGTAAGCACTACTGGTTAAGATATCTTCTCAGGATTAATTTGAGAGAGAAATGGTAAATTACACCCACTTATTTTTTAACCCAGAGGTGATGGCTTTAGCTGTATCCCTTCAATCAAACAATACCCCATCCTGCAATTTCATTTGCAGCCGCTGAGAATTCTTGTAAGGTTCCGCAATGAGCAAAAAATACCAGGTTTTGGCACCTAAATGGTTAGTCACGGTTAACCAGAGTTTCGAGGTTTTAACTGATTATGCAGTCGTCATCGAGGATGACCGCATAAAGTGTTTATTGCCCGTAGCCGAGATAAACGAAGACGAGGAATATCGGCAGGCGGAAGTAGTTGATTTACCCGACCATGTGTTAATGCCAGGGCTGGTAAATGCCCATACGCACGCGTCGATGAGCCTGTTTCGAGGTATTGCTAACGATTTACCATTAATGGACTGGCTCAACAACTATATATGGCCTGCTGAAAATGCGTGGGTAGACCCCCAGTTTATCGCGGACGGCTATCGACTCGCTGCCGCCGAAATGATTCGTTCGGGCACCACCTGCATGAACGACATGTATTTTTTCCCCGACGTCGTCGCGCGCGAGGCCCAGAACATGGGTATGCGCACTGTTGTCGGTCTGATCGTGCTCGATTTTTCCAGCGCCTGGGCAAAGGACGCCGACGATTACCTGCACAAGGCGCTCGCCGTTCATGATGAAATCAAGGAATTTTCGCTAGTCACCAGCGCTCTCGCCCCGCACGCACCCTACACCGTATCAGACGGCCCAATGCGGCAGATAGCCATGTATAGCAATGAACTTGATGTCCCGGTACACATGCATATCCATGAAACCGCTGCTGAAGTCGCCGAGGCGGAACAAAATTTCGGCACCCGTCCGCTGCAACGACTGGATCAGTTAAACCTGCTAAACCCTAATCTAATCGCCGTGCATATGACCGAACTTAACCTGTTCGAAATCGATCGCCTGGCTGAAACCGGTGTCAATGTAGTCCATTGCCCCGAATCCAATTTAAAGCTGGCGAGTGGAACCTGTGCGGTTGCGCAACTTCAGGAAAAAGGCATTAACGTTAGTCTTGGAACCGATGGCGCCGCGAGCAATAATGATCTCGACATGTTTAGCGAAATGAGAACCGCGGCCTTGCTGGCTAAAAGTGTCGCTGCCGATGCGAGTGCGTGTACCGCCGAACAGGCAATACAAATGGCGACCATTAATGGCGCGAGAACGCTCGGTCTCGGGGATTCGATCGGATCGATCGAAGTTGGCAAGCAGGCAGATTTAATTGCTGTTGATCTGGCCCGGTTAAATACACAGCCGGTTTATGACCCGGTTGCGGAACTCGTTTACGCAGCCAACAGCCAGCAGGTATCGCATGTCTGGATTGCCGGTAAATGTCAGCTGCGTGAGCATCAGTTCGCCAATCTCGATGAAACCTCGATTATTCACAATGCTCAAGCCTGGGCCCAGAGGATAAAAAAATCACAATGAGTCAGATAAACGTCGATCCGGTTGAAATCGAAAAGTTTCAATCCCTTGCCAGCCGCTGGTGGGACACTGAAAGCGAATTTAAACCACTACACGATATTAATCCTTTGCGGGTCGATTATATCGATAATAACTGTGGTGGTGTCGAGGGCAAAAAGATTCTGGATATAGGCTGTGGCGGTGGTATTTTATGCGAGGCGCTGGCACGCAGAGGCGCCATCGTAACCGGTATTGATATGGCCGAGATGTCACTTAAAGTCGCCAACATGCATCTCTACGAGTCAGAGTTAAAAATCGACTACCAAATGAGTACCGCCGAGGAATTTGCGACCACGCATAGCGGCGAATTCGACATCGTTACCTGTCTCGAAATGCTCGAACACGTCCCTGATCCTGGCTCGGTAGTAGCCGCCGCGAGCCAGTTGATGAAGCCCGACGGCCATGCATTTTTTTCCACCATTAACCGTAATCCCAAATCCTTTGTACTGGCCATTCTGGGGGCCGAACATATATTGAACATGGTACCTAAAGGTACGCACGAGTATAAAAGTTTCATCACACCTTCCGAGCTCGCTTCGGCGGCACGGGCAAACGGGCTTGAAGTACGGGATATTTCCGGAATGACCTACAACCCCCTGACCAGGCACTACAAACTTGGCCGCGATATCGACGTCAATTACCTGATGCATTGTGGCCGACAATGATCGAGGCGGTTTTATTTGACCTCGACGGCACCCTGATCGACACCGCCCCGGATATGGGCGGGGCGTTAAATAATCTGTTAATCGAAGAGAATCTGGCGCCGCTCCCACTGGATTTTATCCGTCCCTACGTGTCCCAGGGAGGCCTGGTACTGACTCAACTGGGTTTTTCCGAGCATGTTGCCGAAGCAGAAATCGAACCCCTGAGACAGCGGTTTCTACAACATTATCGTGCCATCGTTGCACATGACTCGGCTTTATTCGACGGTTTCGAACAACTACTCCAACATCTGCAGGACCAGGGCACACCCTGGGGTATAGTCACGAATAAACCCGAGTGGCTGACAACACCACTGCTTGAGCAACTCGATTTAGATGAAAACACCGCCGTGGTGATTTGCGGCGACACCCTGAAACAGAGAAAACCACACCCGATGCCACTCATCGTCGCGGCCGAAACTATCGGCATTGCCTGCGAAAACTGTGTTTATATAGGAGATGACAAGCGTGATATAGTTGCCGGAATTGCGGCTAATATGAAAACCCTGATCGCGGCTTATGGCTACATCGAGGAGCACACAAATCTTGACGACTGGCGCGCCGATGGTGTTATCCAGCATCCGTTAGACCTGTTAACCCACCCGCTACTAAAACAATGACCCGGATTCCAGACAGTTTTTCAACCGATGCCGAAGCTCTAAACGGTAAAATCATACTGGTTACCGGTGCTACCGGCGGATTTGGCAGGGCTATATCTCTCGCCTGTGCCAAACACGGCGCCACGGTCATTTTACTGGCCAGAAATTTACGCCTGGTCGAAGGTCTCTACGATGAAATCGAACGGGCTGGATTTCCGCAACCGGCAATCTACCCGATGGACCTGCAAGGTGCGACCGAACACGATTACCAGGATCTCGCACAAAATATTGAAAAAGAATTTGGGCGTCTTGACGGCCTCATACATTGTGCGGCCGTGCTCGGTGCACCGACACCGTTCGAGCATAGCGATACCGAAACCTGGTACCAGGTACATCAGGTAAACCTGCACGCGCCCTATTTGCTCACTCGCAGCGTTATCCCATTACTTAAAGACGCTCCCCGGGCTTCGCTCGTGTTTATGACCGACGCGAAACCAGGCGCCTATTGGGATGCCTATTCGGTTAGTAAACAGGCCCTGGCGACGATGGCGCAACTTCTGGCGGCCGAGTATGAGGGAAGCTCAATACGGGTTAACTGCGTAAATCCCGGTAAAACCGCGACAGCCTTGCAAGTCCGGGCCTTTCCTGCCGCGGATGACAATGATTCGTTGCCGACACCGGAAGACCGTCTGGATACGTTCCTATATTTGATGAGCGACGAGTTACAGGAAAACGGAGAAATCTTCTCAGCCGAGGAGCCTGCGATCTAAGTAAGCTCTGATTTACTTGATTTGAGTCCGTCCGTCACCGACCCAAATCATCGATACTCGAGATAAAATTCATCCTTGCCAAGCAACTTCTCGAGGGCCAATAGGCATTCCTCCGACGGTGCTACCGACCATTGGCCGTTTGTTTTAAGTTCGTACAGGTAGTCCTCTCGCTGCATATGAAAAACCACGGGCATGGCATTGCTTGAGCGATGTCGTTGAAGATCTCCAATCAACCTTTCTATTGCCGGTTCGGCATTCCCGTTCAGGGTAATGTGTAACGCCCTTGCATGTTCGAATCGATAGTTTTCCAGTAGCTGTACACTGGAAGCCCGTATTTTGATGCCATTGTTGAAATCATCATAGGCGATACCACCGCCTACTACCCAGATCAGGTCTTTTTTTACAATCTCCTCGATCTCCTGAAACATCTTTGGCAGTACCCGAACCTCTATTCTGCCACTCCTGTCATCCAGGGTTACAAAAGCCTCGCGACCATTGAAGCCGTTTTTAGTACGAATATCGACGACCAAACCGCAAACTGTCGTTTGCTGATCCTTTTGCCGATAACCGCTGGAGGTCTCAATGCCGATATTCAGCCTGCTCAGCCATTGAGCAAAATTCACCGAAGTGATTTGCCGGACTTCCTTTTCTACCATTAGCAGCGGATGTCCGGTAAGAAATAAACCCAGCGCCTCTTTTTCCTGAATTAGTCGAGTTTTTTCATCCCAGGCCTCACAATCGGGTAAAGATTTAATCGTCTCAACCGGCGTAATTTCCGAAAACATATCACTCATGCCGGCATCGAGATTATTCTGGCGTTGTTCCGCTGACTGCATTGCATAGGGTAGATGAGCCATTAGCGCAGCGCGATTGGTCGAAAAACAATCCATCGCACCGGCTTTTATCAATGCCTCGATCACCTTTCTACCAGTTCGGGAAGACTCGACTCGTTCACAAAAATCATCGAGTGATTGATACCCGGACTCTTCTCGGCCTCCGACTATTGATTCGATCACGCCCTTGCCTACACCTTTAATCGCGCCCAGACCATAGAATATGACGCCACCGGCAGAAGCGGTAAACTGGTAATTGGAGCGGTTTATGTCGGGCGGCAGGATAGTCAGTTGCATCTCACGGCATTCGTCAATCAGGGTCACTATCTTATCGGTATTATCGATATCGGCTGATAATACGGCGGCCATAAACTCTGCCGGGTAATGCGACTTTAACCAGGCGGTCTGGTATGAAACCAGGGCATAGGCGGCCGAGTGAGACTTGTTAAAACCATAGCCCGCAAATTTCTCCATGAGGTCAAAAATATAGGTGGCTGTACTCCGCTCAACATTGTTAGTGACCGCGCCCTCGGTGAAAATCTCGCGTTGCTTTTCCATTTCCTCGAGTTTTTTCTTACCCATTGCGCGCCGCAGCATATCAGCACCGCCGAGGGTATAGCCTGCGAGAACCTGGGCGATTTGCATAACCTGTTCCTGGTACAGGATTACACCATAGGTAGGCTTCAAAATGACTTCCAGCGATGGGTGGGGATACTCAACCTTTGCACGACCATGCTTCCGATTGATAAAGTCATCAACCATGCCCGATTGCAAGGGCCCCGGCCTGAACAGAGCCACCAGCGCGATTATGTCTTCGAAATTATCGGGTCTTAAGCGGCGAATCAAATCCTTCATGCCGCGTGATTCAAGTTGAAAAACAGCCGTTGTCTGGTGCGCCTGGAGCAGGTTGAAAGTTAATTCATCACTTAACGAAATGCGTTCAATTTCCAGATTCAGGTCAGGATTGGCTGCATTAATCGACTTTACCGCCCAGTCGATAATAGTCAGGGTCCTGAGACCGAGGAAGTCGAATTTCACCAGACCGACTGCTTCTACATCATCCTTGTCGAACTGTGAAACCAGGCCTGCACCACCCTGCTCACAATAAATCGGCGTGAAATCGGTTAAATCACTGGGCGCTATTACGACACCGCCCGCGTGTTTGCCCACATTACGGGTCAAGCCCTCGAGTGACAGCGCCATGTCTATCAACATCGTCACTTCTTCATCTTGCTCGTATAGTTCGCGTAACGCCTCCTCCTGGTCAAGCGCCTTGTTTAGCGTAATACCAATCTCGAACGGTACCAGCTTGGCAATGCGATCGACAAAACCATAGGGATGGGACATTACCCGCCCAACGTCTCGAATCACGGCCTTGGCTGCCATGGTGCCATAGGTGATGATTTGTGATACCTGGTTGCGGCCATAATGGTCGGCAACGTACTCAATCACCTCATCGCGCCTGTCCATACAAAAATCGATATCAAAGTCAGGCATGGAGACCCGCTCCGGGTTCAGGAAGCGCTCGAACAGCAGCTCATATTCAAGCGGATCAATATCGGTAATATTGAGTGCATAAGCGACCAGCGAACCGGCACCCGATCCCCGCCCGGGGCCTACCGGTATCCCGTGTTGTTTGGCCCACTCGATGAAATCCATCACGATTAGAAAGTAACCCGGGAATCCCATCTGCAAAATCACATCGATTTCTAACTTGAGACGATCGTCATAGACTTGACGATCAAAGCTTGCACCAGATTCAAGCTGCTCTTCCAGGAAGGTCAGTCGTTTTTGCAAACCCTGTTCAGAAACATGGCGAAAATAGCTATCGGTCGAGTATCCCTCCGGTACCGGATACTCGGGCAGATAATGCTCCTCGAGGTTTAATCTGACGTTACAGGCCCTGGCGATATTGACCGAATTTTCTATCGCCTCCGGGATATCGGCGAACAGTTCGATCATTTCGTCTTTGCTGCGCAGATATTGTTGCGGAGAATAGAGTCGGGGCCGACGTTCATCCTGCAGCGTATATCCGGTACAAATACACACCCGGACCTCGTGCGCATCAAAGTCCTCTGCATCCATGAAACGAACGTCATTGGTCGCTACCACAGGTACCCGATGCCGGCTTGAATAATCTACCGCCCGGGATATATATTCTTCTTCGTACGGGCGACCGGTGCGCTGTAGCTCAAGGAAAAATCGACCCTCGAATAGCGCTTGCCATTGTTGCAGGCAGTCTTCCGCGAGTTGTTGATTTTGCGCTTTCAAAGCCTGGCCAATGTCTCCCTCGAGACCCGCCGAGAGGGCTATCAAACCAGCCGACGCCTGTTGCAGCCATTCAATATTGATGGTTGGTCGATCTGCGATCTGGCCTTCCAGGAAAGAGCGTGACACCAGTCGCTTAAGGTTTAAATATCCGGTGTCATCCTGACATAACAATACCAGTCGGCTGAGTGATTCTTTTCGATCTGGATGAAGAATCCAGACATCGGTGCCAAATATCGGTTTTACCCCGCTCGATGTTGCCGCCTTAAAAATCTTCACCATGGCAAACAGGTTTGACTGGTCGGTGAGCGCAATCGCGGCCATATCCCGGGCTTTAACTTCAGCAACGAGGGGTTTGAGCCGCAGCGTGCTATCGAGCAATGAAAACTCGGAATGCACGTGCAAATGGACAAACTGGTCAGGCATTACACTCCCTCACCGGTTTAAAACTGAATCGATGCACAGGGCATGCCCCATATTGTTTCAGTAGCGAACGATGCAACTGTGTCGGGTATCCTTTATGCCGGGCAAATTGATATTGCGGATATAACGCATCGAGTACCAGCATCTGTTGATCACGGTATTCTTTTGCCAGAATTGATGCGGCTGAAATACAGGGTTCGTACAGATCACCTTTTATAATCGCGCGCATGCTTAAACCTTCAATATCGGGAACTCGATTGCCGTCTATCAAAGCCTGTTCTGGTTTTGGTTCAAGCTGGACAATTGCCCTTTTCATTGCCAGCATACTAGCCTGCAATATATTGATTTCATCGATTTCGGTACAGCTGGCCTCACCGATCGCCCAGGCGATCGCGTACTGCCTGATTTCCAGATCGAGACGCTTACGTTTTGCCGCACTGAGTTTCTTGGAATCAGTAAGTCCCTCAATAGTGTGGGAATTGTCCAGTATCACCGCCGCTGCAACAACCGAACCCGCCAATGGTCCTCGTCCGGCCTCATCGACTCCGGCCACGAGTTTCGCATTTGGGAATTCATCCATATATAATGCGCCGACTAAAAATAACTGATTTCATAATGTTCAGGTCACTCAAAACAACAGACAAGTATCTATCAACAGGTTCCGCGAAGTACGAAGTCAACCACTACCGAACCATGGTATCCGGGTAGCAGGTAATGACAATGGTAAAATTTCTCAGACCAGTACAAACTGATCAACGGGCCAATAAACGATATTATAAATTTGCCAACGAATTTCTGGAAGCAGGAATTTGCTTTCTGACTAATCCATTTCGAGTAAATTAAAATTGACTACCAAAACGCCGGAAAATCCACACGTCATGATACTCGCAGGTGAAACTTCGGGCGATGCCCACGCGGCCGAGATGATCGAACAGATCTGGCAGCTTAACCCCGATATCCGCATCAGTGGGATGGGCAGCCGGGAAATGATAAAGGCGGGTGCCGAAGTATTTTTTGATTCATCAGTTATCGCCGTAATGGGCCTGGTGGAAGTGTTAAAACACTGGGGTGATATCAGGCGCGCGATGAAGATCGTTGAGCGTCGGCTCGAAGCGACACGCCCCGATCTACTCGTATTGGTCGACTATCCCGAGTTTAATTTGAAAATGGCGTGCCACGCCCGCGAACTCGGGATTAAGGTTTTATTTTACATCAGCCCTCAAATCTGGGCCTGGCGTCCGAAGCGTATTCATAAAATCGGCCGCCTGGTGGACCACATGGCGGTCATATTTAAGTTTGAACAGGCTTATTATGAGCGCGCCAATATTCCCGTCAGCTTTGTCGGGCACCCTCTGGTTGACAAGGTAGTCAGCACCCAGTCCAAACACGAAGTCAGGCAACACCTGGGGCTTGAACGTGATA